>NZ_WHTD01000280.1 GCF_009379765.1 Actinophytocola sp.
CTGGACTTGTTGGCCGGTAAGGACTTCGAACACGCCAAGGTGATAGTGCAGGTCACCCTGCCCGCCCGCGCCGCGCTCGGGGTGGACAACACCCCCGGACACCTGGTCGGGTACGGCGACATCGCCGCCCAACAGGCGGTTGATCTCGCTTACCGGGCGGATGCGACGTGGCGGCGGATCCTGACCGAACCCGCGACCGGCCGGGTGCTGGATGTGGGGCGTCGCCGCTACACCCCGCCCGCGGCGTTGCGCGATCACATCCAGGCCGCCATGCCGACTTGTACGGGGCCGGGTTGTGTCCGGCCCGCCGCGCAGTGCGATTTGGATCATCGCGAGCCGTTCCCGGCCGGGCCGACCGACAAGCACAACGTGCACCCGGCGTGTCGTCCGCACCACCGCGCGAAGACGTTCGGCGGCTGGAAGATCATCAAACGCGACGGCACCCTGGAATGGATCTCACCCTGCGGGTTCCGCTACCCCCACCACCTGGCGCGGGAAGTCCGGGTTGAGGTCCTCCAGCACGTGCTTGACGATCTCGGCCATCGGCGCGACCACGTACTTGGTCTTGACCAGCCGGTCGGTGGGGATGCGGTCGCCGAACTTCCAGCACCTGCCCTCGGCCCGCTCACCCTGCGACCCTGGTTCGCTCACCCGCTCACCCTGCGACCCTGGTTCGCTCACCCGCTCACCCTGTGACCCTGGTTCGCTCACCCGCTCACCCTGTGACCCTGGTTCGCTCGCAAGCTCGCTCACTGCAGCACCTCCCGCGGGTCGGTGATGACCCCGGTCACCGCGGACGCGGCCACCGAGAGTGCCGACGCGAGGTACATCTCGGCCTCCGGGCTGCCGTTGCGGCCGGGGAAGTTGCGCGCGTGGTTGGAGATCATCGTCTCGCCGCCGGCCATCGCGCCCATGTTGTAGGCCTGGTTGGAACCCGTGCTCGCGGGGAACCAGGTCGCTCCGGCCTCGTGGAGTTGGCTCGACCAGCCCCTCGCGCAGCGCCTGGGTGAACACCTCGCGACTCGACGGCACGACGTTGAACCGCACGTCGGGGTGCACGCGCCGGCCGCGTAGCACCTCGGCGGCCGCCCGGACGTCCTCGATCCGGCCACCGGCGTGCCCGCCGAGCTCCGCCCACTGCACGGGCTTGCCCGCGACCGACTCGACCGGACGCACGTTGCCCACCGTGGGCGGGCACGCCACCTGCGGCGTGAGCTCGCCCACGTCGAACCGCAGCACCTCGGCGGCCTCCCCGCCGTCGCTGCGGGTCAGCAGGTCCAGCCGGCCACCGGGCAGCGTGCGCACGAACGCCTCGGTGACGGCGTCCGGCTCGACGAACGCGCACTTCGCCCCGATGTCGATGCAGATGAGCGGGAACAGCCAACGGTCCCAGATGGACAGTTCCTTGACGTACGGCCCGGCGAACTCCACCGCGGCGTAGACGAGCCCGCCCTCGCCGATCTCCGCGGCGAGCCACAGCGCGACGTCGCGCGGCGAGGTCCCCGCGGGCGGGGTGCCGTGCAGCTCGACCCGAACGGTATGCGGCACCTTGAACCACGCCTTGCCGTATGGCAGCACGGTGCCCGCGTGCGAGTCGTTGCCCAGCGCGGCCGCGAACGCGCCGAGTGTCCCGCGCACGGGAGTGTGGCTGTCGGAGCCGACGACGATCATCCCGGGCTGGATCAGCCCGCGCCGCACGGCGACGTGGTGGATGTTGCCGTTGCCGCAGTCGAAGAGGTGGATGCCCTGCCGGCGCGCCCACCGCCGGTTCGCCTCGAGGATGTCGGCGCTCTCCTCGGTGGCCGGCGAGAAGTGGTGGTCGAACACCATGACCACGCGGTCCGGGTACCGCACCTGCCCACCCACCTGCTCGTCGAACACCTTGGCGGTCAGGTAGCCGCTGAGGTCGTGCATGATCATCCGGTCCACGTCGGCGACCACGATGTCGCCGGGTTCCACAGTGGACCTTCCGCTGGCGCGGGCGAGGATCTTCTCCACGAGGTTCATGCGAGCAGCTCCTGCGGGTTGCTGATCACGCCGCGGATCGCGGACGCCGCCGCGGTCGCCGGGCTGCTCAGGTAGATCGAGCTGGTGTAGCTGCCCATCCGGCCCTGGAAGTTGCGGTTGGCGGTGGACAGCGTGACCTCGCCGTCGGCCATCGCTCCCCCGTCGCCCGCGCACGCCCCGCAGCCCGGGTTGGTGATCAGCGCCCCCGCCTCGATGAGAGTCGACACGACGCCGTCGGTCGCCGCCCTTGCCATCACCGCGGCCGACGCGGGCGTGACGATCAGCCGCACGCCCGGCGCGACCTTGTTGCCGGCGAGGAACTCGGCCGCGATCGCGAGGTCGTCGTACTTCGCGTTGGCGCACGAACCGATGAACACCTGGTCCACCTTGGTCCCCACGACGTCGCCGACCGGGACGACGTTGTCCACCGTGTGCGGCACGGCGACCTGCGGACTCAGCGTCCGGCCGTCGATGCGCTCGACCTGCCGGTACTCCGCGTCCGGATCGGCGGCGAGCACCTCGTACCGCTCCGCGGCCACGCCCGCGTCGTCCAAATAGGACAGCTTCACGTCGTCCGGCGGCACGACAGCGTTCTTGGCGCCCATCTCCATCGCCAGGTTGCACAGCGTCATCCGCTCCGACACCGACATCCGCCGCGCGTAGGAGCCGCCGAACTCCACCGAGCAGTACGTCGCGCCGTCCGCGGTCAGATCCCCGATCAGCTTGAGCATGAGGTCCTTGGGATATGTCCCACGCGCGAGCGGTCCCTCGATCTCGATCTTGACGGACTCCGGCACCTTGAGCCAGATCGTGCCGGTGACCCACGCCGCGGTGATCTCGCTGAACCCGACGCCGGTCCCGAACGCGCCGAGCGCGCCGTAGATCGTGGAGTGCGAGTCGGTGCCGATCACGAGCTGGCCGGGCAGGATGTGGCCGTTCTCCATCAGCACCATGTGCGCGATGCCGGCGTTGACGTCGTAGAACCTCGTGATACCCATCCTGGTGGCGAAGTCGCGGGACAGGCTGTGGTGGCCGGCCGTCCGCGCGTTCTGCGCCGGCGAGATGTGGTCCATGACCATGGCGATGCGGTCGACGTCGAACAGCGTCGAGACCCCCATCCGCTCCAGGGTCTTGATGCAGCGCCAGCTCGCCGTGTGGCTCATGTAGAGGTCGGGATACGCGGTGACGATCTGCCCCGGCACGAGGTCGCGCTCGCCGGACGCGCGCTCCAACGCCTTCTGCGCGAAGGTCTTGCCCATCAGACACCCTCTTTGCCGGACGTGGCCGACGTGGCCATGAGATGCGCGATGAGGCCGCCGCTCTCGAGAATCTCGCGCAGGTGCGCCGGGTACGGGGCGAACTCGAACCGCCGTCCCGCCGCCTCGATGACCCCCGCGTGGTAGTCGACCCACACCTCCGCGCCGTCCTCGACCGCCGCGACCGCGTCCGCGCTCTCCACAGCGACCAGCCCGGTGTTGATGGCGTTGCGGAAGAACACCCGCGAGAACGACGCCGCCACGACGGCCTTGATGCCTGCACCGATCAGGCACGTCGACGCCTGTTCCCTGGCGCTGCCGCAGCCGAAGTTGCGGCCGGCGACGACCACGCCGCTGGCCCGCAGCCGCCGTTGCACGTCCGGACCGAGCGGCTCGAACGCGTGCTCGGCCAGCTCGGCCGGGTCGATGCTCACCAGATAGCGGCCGGGGATGATCACGTCGGTGTTGACGTTGTCCCCGAAGACGATCGCCTGTCCACCAACACGCCGTGCCGATGATTCGCTCGCCCGCTCACTCATGGGCTCGTCTCCTCCAAGAACCAGTCGGTGGGCACGATGTGGCCGAGGTCCCGCTGCTCGGCGAGCGCGAGCGCCCGCGCGCAGACGGCCGCGAACTGCAGCCCCATGCCGGTGTTGTTGGCGAAGACCGTGATCTCGTCCGCGCTGCCGCGCCCGGGCGCCTGCCCGGCGAGCACCTCGCCGATCTCCCTGATGTCGGCCCACTCGAGCCGGCCGCGCTCGACCGGGCCGAGGATGTCGAACTGCTTGTCGTGGTGCACCTGCTCGCGCGAGAGCACGACTATTCGGTCCGCGCGGTCGAACGTCGTGTCGTCGAGCTCGCGCCGCGTCGCCGTGCCGTCGGGCCGGCCAGGTGCAACACAAGGTGCAGACCGGCGCCACGCTCATTACGGACGCCTGGTGCGAGCTGTTCGAGCGGTACGAGATCGGCGTCGGCGTGAGCATCGACGGTCCGCGCTCCGTCAACCATCACCGAGTCGACCGTGCCGGGCGTCTCATGGTCGACCGGTCCGTGGCCGGGATCGACACCTTGAAGCGGCACGATATTCCGTTCATCGTGCTGGCTGTCGTGAGCCAGGACGGCACGAGCCGAGCCCATGACACACTCGACTTCCTACGCGACCTAGGTTCCCGGTGGGTTGGGTTCAACATCGAGGCAAAAGAGGGCGCCAACGTCGACGGCGACACACCCGCCATGGAGCAGGCGCAGCGGTTCTGGCGGGACACGTTCACCTGGAGCAGACAGAACCGCGAGATGACGGTGCGGGAAGTCGAGCGGATTCTCGGGTTCCTCGGGTTGAAGACGGCGATGCGAGGAGCCGACGCGCGGCACGATCTCATTCCGACAATCGGCTGGAACGGCGATGTAGTGCTGCTGTCGCCCGAACTGTTGGGTGTCCATGACGATCGATACCACGACTTCGTTGCCGGCAACGTGCTAACGGATTCCCTGCCGACAATTCTCAGTCGCGCGGCCGATCTTCTATGTCCAAGAGTTCCTGATCGGACTGGAGCGGTGCAAGGCCACGTGCGAGTTCTTCTCCTACTGCCAGGGTGCGCACGCGGGTGACCGATACTTCGAACATGGCACCTTCACGGCCACCGAAACCGAACACTGCAAGACCTCTGTACAGGCGCCAGTACTGGCGCTCACGGAACTGATGAACAGAAGGGAGAAGGAATGACAGTACTCGAACGGCTAGTGGAGACTGCCGCAACCGATTCCGAGTGGGCCGCTATGATCGCCGAACAGGCCGAGGGCCTCCTGACGTAGCTGTTCAGCCTTGGTGGCGTGATTACACGGCGGTGATGTCGGGGGTGAGGGCAGGCGGGAGCCACGCACCGGTGGTGAACAGGCGCGTCATCGCGTCAAGCGTGTCCAGACCCCACTTGGTTGCGGTGGACAGGTA
>NZ_WHTD01000245.1 GCF_009379765.1 Actinophytocola sp.
CCGGGCCTCGGCCGGGTCGCCGCTCGTCTCGGCCAGCCGGCCGAGGGCGGTGCGGACGCGGGCCCCGGCCAGCTCGGCGTTGAAGTCGCCTTTCGCCACCGGCTGGGCGGTGTCGAGCAGGGCGCGGGCCTCGGCCGCGCGGCCGGCCAGCCGGGCGACCTCGGCCAGGCCCAGTCGCACGACCGGCGGGTCCGGCTGCCCCGCGCGAGCGCCCAGCTCGGCCGCCCGGCGGTAGTCGGTGGCGGCCGCGTCCAGCGAGTCCTGCCGGATCTCACAGCCCGCGCGCCGGCACAGCACGACGACGCACTCCTCCAGGGCGCCGAAGCGCTCGTACAGTCCGAGCGCCTCCGCCCACAGCTCGTGCGCGCGTGCCCACTCGCCGCGCCACCCGGCGACCTCGGCCAGCCGGTCCAGCGCCTGCGCCGTGCCCCACCGCTCGCCGAGCCCGCGGAACGCTTCCAGCACCGCACGCAGCTCCCGCTCACCCTCGGCCGTCCGGCCGTCGAGCACCCCGAGCAGGCCGTTGCTCAGCCGGCCCAGCGCCACGTTCCACGGGTCGGTCCCGAGCAGCGGCTCGGCGTCGGCGGTGGGCCCCCACGGGCCGACGGCCATGCCGAACAGGGCCAGCACGAACGGGTAGCGCACCGTGCCGTCGCGCGACCGCATGATCTCGTGCGCCCGCGTCCACTGCTCCGGCGCCGCCCGCGGCACGGCGTGCACCACGCAGCTGACGTACTCCTCCTCGTGGCCCTCCGGCGGCTCCGCCGTCAGCAGCTCGGCCGCCGACTCTCCGGCCTGGCTGCGCCGCCCGGACAGCCACCAGTACGCGGTGAGCGCCGCGACCAGCCGGAACGCCGTGGCCCGCTCGGCGCGCACCGCCCAGCGCAGCGCCGACATCAGGTTGGCGTGCTCCGCCGACAGCGTCGTGAGCCATTCGAGCTGGTCGGCCCCGCGCAGGTGCGGGTCGGCGCGCTGGGCCAGGTCGAGGTGGTAGGCCGCGTGCCGGCCGCGCACCGCGTCCCGCTCGCCGGACTCGGCCAGCCGTTCCGCGCAGAACAGGCGGATCGTCTCGAGCATCCGGTAGCGCGTGCCGTCGGACTCGATGAGCGACCGGTCGACGAGGTCGGCGAGCACGTGGTCGGTCGCCCCGCACACGGCCTCGGCCGCGGCGGTCGGCGCGCCGCCGGCGAAGACCGAGAACCGCCGGGCCACCGCCTGCTCGTCGGCGCCGAGCAGCTCCCAGCTCCACCCGACGACCGCGGTCAGCGTCCGGTGCCGGGCCGCCGCCGTCCGGTCGCCGCGGGAGAGCAGCCGGAACGGGCCGTGCTCGGTGAGCCGTGCGGCGAGCTCGTCGACGGTGAACTGGCGCAGCCGCGCCGCCGCCAGCTCGATGGCCAGCGGCAGCCCGTCGAGTCGGGTGCAGGTGTCGGTGACCGTCGCGAGGTTGTTCGGGGTGACCGCGAAACCGGGCCGAACGGCCGCTGCCCGATCGGCGAAGAGGCGGACGGGGTCGTCGAGCGGCGCCAGCGGCACGAGCGTCTCGCCGGTCAGGCCGAGCGGCTCCCAGCTGGTCGCGACGATCCGCAGGCCGGGGCACTCGGCGAGCAGCGTGCGGGCGAGCGCGGCGGCCGCGGCGACGACGTGCTCGCAGTTGTCGAGGATGAGCCGCAGCTCGTCCGCGCCGAGTGCGGCGACGAGACGACCCGTGGGGTCGGTGGCAGGTGTCTGGAGGCCCGCCTCGCGCAGCCCGAGGGCGCCGAGCACCGCGTGCGGCACGGTGTCCGGGTCGTCGACCGGCGACAGGTCGGCGAAGCACGCCCCGGCGGGCGCGGACTCGACGGCGAGGCGGGTCTTGCCGATGCCGCCAGGGCCCAGGATCGTGACCAGCCTCGCCGCGCGCAGCTCCGCGAGCCGGGCGAGCTCGGCGCCGCGGCCGACGAAGCTGGTCAGCTGGGCGGCCGGGGCGCGGCGGGTGGGGGCCTGGTCCGCGCGGAGGATCGCGAGGTGGACGGCGGCGAGCTCGGGGGAGGGGTCGGTGCCGAGCTCGCCGGCGAGCAGGCGGCGGACGTCCTCGTACTCGGCGAGTGCCTCGGCGGGCCGGCCGGCGGCGTGCAGGGCGCGCATGAGGTGGCCGCGGAGGCGCTCGCGGAGCGGGTTCTCCCTGGTGAGCCTGCGCAGCTCGGCGACGTTCGTTCCCCCGGGCAGGGCGAGCTCGGCCTCGGCGAGGTCCTCCGTGGCGTCGAGCCGCAGGTCGTCGAGGCGGGCGGTCAGGGCGTCGCCGTGCGGGAGGTCGGCGAGGGCCCGGCCGCGCCACAGGCCGAGCGCCTCGCCGAGGACGGCCGCGGCGCCGGCGTGGTCGCCGGCGACGAGCTTGCCGTGACCCTCACGCGCGAGCCGCTCGAAGCGCAGCGCGTCGACGTCGTCGGGGTCGACGGCGAGCCGGTAGCCGGTGGCGTGGAACTCGATGTCGGGGATGGTCTTGCGCAGCCGGGAGACCTGGACCTGCACCGCGTTGGCCGCGCCGGCGGGCGGGTCGTCGCCGTACTGGCCGGCGATGAGGTGGTCGAGGCTCACCGTGCGGCCGGCGTCGAGCAGCAGCATCACGAGGAGGGCGCGCGGACGAGGGCCGCCGACCGCCACCGGCTCGCCGCCGTCGGTGCGTGCCTCGAGGGGGCCGAGGATGCCGAACTGCATGCCGTCGATTCTGGCCCAGCGCGCCGGCGGTCCTGCTCACCTCCCCTGGTCCGCGGCGAACGAGGCGATCCAGGCCAGCGCCGAGTTCCAGTTGATCGCGACCTCGTTGGTCGAGTACGACTGGATGTCGTCCACGTAGCAGAACTGCGGCGCGCACCCGGCCAGCAGGTCGGCCGCGAACGGGTCCTCCAGGTCGGCGTTCGCGCCGCCGGCGATGGAGCCCGCCGGCGGGGTGGGCGAGGTCGGGTCGAGCTGGCGGGCGAACAGCCTGCTGTGCTGGTTGTGCGACGTCGTCGTGCCCCAGCCGGTGACGTAGGACTGGTTCAGCGCGTTGCGGCCGAACACGTAGTCCAGCCCTTGCAGCGCACCGTCGCGGTACCGCGCCTTCCCGCTCAGGTCGAACGCGGTGGCCAGCACGATCGTGTTGTTGATGATGTTGCTGTTGGAACCCCAGACGTAGCCGCCGGAGTCGCCGGGCAGCGGCAGGCCGTAGGGCTCCGCCTCCACAGTGGACAGATAGGCCGATGCCGCGTCCAGCACCGAACGGCGGATCCTGGTCCGCTCGCCGGCCGGCAGTCCACCGCGGACGGTGGCGAGGTCGAGCCGGCCGAGTGCGGCGGTGGCCGGCCAGCCGAACCCGGTCGCGCCGAACACGTCGCCGGTGTGGTGCGGCGAGGCCCGCAGGTCGTCGAGGTAGCGCCGCTCGCCGGTGGTCAGGTACAGCTCGGCCGCCGCCCAGTAGAACTCGTCGCTCACGTCGTCGTCGCTGTACGCGCCGCCGCCGGTGCCGTCGGCCGGGCTCGCGAGCACGTCCGGGTGCGCCCGAGCCGCGGCGTACGCGGTGCGCGCCGCGGCCAGGCACCGGCCGGCGAACGCGGTGTCGTAGCGCGGGTACAACCGGCCGCACTGCGCGGCGACCGCGGCCAGGTTCAGCGTCGCGGCCGTGGACGGCGGGTGCAGCTCACGCGGCATCGGGTCGTCCTCCGGCGCGAGCGGCAGCCCGGTCCACGCCGAGTCGTGGATCTTGTGGTGGGCCATCCCGGCCAGCGCCTCGCCGGCCGGCACCTGCATCCGCAGCAGGAACTCCAGCTCCCAGCGGGCCTCGTCGAGGATGTCCGGCACGCCGTTGCGGCGCTCGGGCACCCGCAGCGTGCCGTCGCCCAGCGCACCCCGGGCCGCGGTGGGCGCGGTGCGGGTCCGCTCGAACGTGCTGAGCAGCTGGTAGGTCGCGATCCCGCCGTTGACCACGTACTTGCCGTGGTCTCCCGCGTCGTACCAGCCGCCGCGCACGTCGAGCCGGTAGTCGCAGACCCCGGGCTGGCACGGGACATCGGTGTCGCCCAGGTTGGGTGCCACGCCGACGTGCCCGGCCGGCCGCGCGTACTCCTCGCCCGCGAGCGCCCCGTCGATCGCGATGCCGCTGCGCTGGAGGTAGAAGAACCGCAAGGAGTCCGAGCGCAGGTCCCGGTACACCGCGCCGATGTCGAACGGGTGGCTGGTCTCGCCGTCCGCGGTCAGCGTGTAGCCCGACCCCGCTCTGGTCACGCGGGAGAAGTCGATCGTGTGCGTGTGCTGCCCGGACGCCGCGTCGAGCCCGCGCTGCGTGCTGCGGCCGGTCGCCACCACGCGACCGTTCGCGTCGGTGAGCCGCCACCGCACCGGCGCGGTCGCCTCGGTGACCAGGGTGGCGTGCTTGGGCCCGTGCGGCAGGTAGCCGACCTGGTTGACCCGCACCCGCGGGCCGGTGTCCGGCTCGTACACCGGCGGTTCGGCGCCACCGGTGAGCGAGACGTTGTCGAGGCAGAACGTCCACGCCTCCGCCCGGCCGCCCACCTGGAACGCGAGCTGGTCGGCGGCGCTGTCGACCGACGCCGTGAACACGTACGCGAAGTGCGTGGGCTCCTGGCCGAGCACGGTCGGCTGCGAGAGCCGCTCGGTCCACGGCTCCACCTGCTGCTGCACCTTGGTCAGCACGCCGACCGGCGCCGACGCGGACGCGTCGAACGACAGCGCGTAGGACTCGCCCGCCTGCACGGAGAGATCGTTCTGGCCGACGATCGCGTCCCACGGGTTCGTCGTTCCGCCCGCGACCTCGGCGCAGAGCCGGCCGTCGACCACCTCGACCGGCGCGGTGGCCGTCGACCACCAGGGCGCCGTGCCGGTGTCGAACGTGCCGTTGACGATGAGCTCCGGGGCTTCCTGGGCGCCGGCGACCGGGCCGGCGGTGGTGACGAAGACGGCGGTGGCGACGAGCGCGGTGGCGAGGCGGCGCACGATGGGCCCCTTTCGCGTGGCCGGGACGGACCGCACCACGACGGGCCGCCGCGATGAGGCCGAAGGCAAACTATGGTGACCGCCCTAGTGATTGCCCGCTGGAAGCAACTGGACCGGTCGCCATAGTCAAGTCTGGGAGCGCTCCCAGGCGCTGGTGTCGATCGTGGTGGCCCGAAGCACGATTTGTCAAGGCTTCCCGGGGCCGGGCGCGGGGCCGGCCCCGGGAAGCGCTCCCAGGTCAGGGCCTGCTGATCCCCGGGCCGGTGAACGTGTAGCTGTCCAGGTCGAGGATCGCGCCCGACCCACCCGTGAACACCACGTAGAGGTCACGCGTGGCGTCGACGGCGCCGGTGACCGGGGCGCTGACGTCCGTGTAGGTCTCCCAGCCGCCGGTGTTCGGGACCACGATCCGCGCGACCTCGGGGCCGGTCGCCGAGTCGTACCGGAACGTCGCCACGTTGCCGGACTTGTCGGAGGACACCCGGGCCCGGATGCCGGTGATGCCCTCGAGGCTCACCCCGTGGTACCGCACCCACTCTCCGTTCTGGACGTCACCGAGGCGCTTGCCGCCCTCCGCGCCCGCCGCGGTGATGACCTGCGGGCCGGACAGTTCGGCGAAGTGCTCGGCCTGCCACCGCTTCGGCCACAGCGTCAGGTCCGTCTCGCCGGTCAGCGGCACCGTCCCGGACGCGCCCGCGTCGGTGTAGGTCGCCCGCACCACGTAGAACTGCCGCGCGTCGAGTCCTGAGTGGATCGGGCCGGTGTTGAACGTCGCCCCGCAGCCGGTGCCCTCGCCGACCTCGTGCGCGTGCTCCTCGTGGCCCAGCGCGATCCGCACGACCACGCGCGAGCAGTCGATGGTGCCGTCCTGCGGGTCGGTGGCGGTCGCGGTGACGGTGAAGTTCTCGCTCCACTCGTACATCCCGCCGGCCGGCAGCGACGTGATCCGCAGCGTCGGCCGGTCGTTGCCGACGACGATCGGAACCGTTGTGGTGCCGGTCTTCCCGGTCGTGTCCCGGACGGTGAGCCGAGCCTGGAAGCTGCCGTTGCCCGAGTAGGTGAACGTGGGGTTCGCGGCGGTCGAGTCGACCGTGCCGTCGTCGGTGAAGTCCCACGCGTAGGTCAGCGCGTCGCCGTCCGGGTCGTTGGTGCCGGCACTGGAGAAGGACACCGGGAGCGGCGCGAGGCCGCTGCCGTACTCGAGCAGGTAGAGCGACCCGTCCGGACCGCCGAGTGGCAGCACAGGTCCCGCTCGGTCGGCCACTCGACCAGCATGTCCTCTGTGGACGCCGGGATGGTGTTCGTGGTGGGGTCGAAGGTGAACCGGGAGATCCGGTTCACCAGCGGCGTGGACTTCGGCGAGTAGAACAGGTACACGTACCGGTTCGTGGCGAACCGCGGGTGCGTGGTGATGCCGATCAGGCCGTCCTCGAACCGGGCGTCCAGCGGCAAGGTCAGCGCGACGGTCGTCGAGCTCGTCGCGGGGTTGTACAACCGGACCTGCCCGCCGCCGTCGGTCGTGCCCCGGTTGATGTAGAGGACCTTCTGGTCGGGCAGCACGGCGAGCTCGATCGGCTCGCCCATCGACAGCCCGCCGTCGAGCTTCACCTTCTCGAACCCGCTGGTCGGCGGCGGCGCCGCCGGGGTGCTGCCGCCCGATCCGTAGATGTTGAGGTCCCACAGCGAGTAGCCCCACTGGGTGGCCCGCTGGGTGCCGTTGACCCGGACGTACCGCGCGTTGCCGCCGACGTTCAGGTCGTCGACCCCGCCGTCACCGGTCGTCGTGCTGTAGATGTTCTGCCACGTCGCGTTGTCGTTCGACGTCTGCACCTGGTAGGCGCGGCCGAACGCGGTCTCCCAGCTCAGCCGGACCCGGTCGAACCGGCGCGCCTGGCCGAGGTCCACGGTGATCCACTGTGGATCGGCGTACGCGCTGCTCCACCGGGTGCCGGAGTTGTTGTCGACCGCGTTGGCGCCGGCGTGCGGGCTGTTCGGCTCCACACTGGACACCGTCACCGGGCGGCCCTGGGCGATGTCCGTGGTGGGCGGCTGCGTCGACGTGCCCTTGACGCGGATGTCGCGGTAGCTGATGTCCGCGCCGTCGCCGTCGTTCTGCACGCCGATGTAGCCGGAGTCGATCGCGCGGGTGCTGGTGTAGTCGTTGATCTTGACGCCGTTGAGCCAGATCTCCACCCGCTTGCCGTGCACGCCGATCTCGTAGGTGTTCCACTGGCCGGGCGGGTTCAGCGCCTGCGCGCGCAGCGCGGTGTCCGGGGCCTGGAAGCTGTAGACGCTGCCTGTGGTGCGGGTCGGGTCGCCGTCGGTGGCGTCGATCTGGATCTCGTGGCCCTGGTCCACCCGGTTTCCACGGATCCCCTTGCGGGTCGGGGAATCCGATGAACACGCCGCCGTTGTCGTCGCCGGGCATCATCCAGTCGAGCTTGAGCGAGTAGTCACTGAACTGCTGCACCGGGTACCACAGCAGGCCCATGCCGCCGAACGAGGTGAGCGTGCCGTTCGCGAGCGTGAACCCACCCGGGCCGGCCATGCGCCAGCGGTCGAGGCTCGCCTGGGTGCCGTCGAAGAGCGTGGTGTAGCCGGTCTCCGGGCGGCAGTCGGCGGCGACGTTGCCGGCCGCGACCCGGATGCCGCCGAGCAGCATCGCGGTGAAGTTCGGGTCCGCGTAGGACTCCTGGGTGTGGCCCAGCCCGGTGTACCAGGCGCGGCCGCCTTCGTAGTCCTTGCACCAGGTGATCGGATGATCGCCGTTCATGTTGCCGCCGCTGTAGGACGACTCGTCGAGGCTGGCGAGCACCTTGGCCGAGGAACGGACGTTGGTGCGGTAGTTGTACCACTCGTCGGTGCGGGTCCAGGTCTGCGGCAGGTGCGCGGTCGAGGCGTTCGACCGGTCCTCGACGTCGACCCTGGCCTGCTGGATCGCCGGGTGCGAGTCGAACCACGCGCCGACGAGGTTGCCGTACCAGGGCCAGGAGTACTCGGTGTCGGCGGCCGCGTGCACGCCGACGTACCCGCCGCCGCTGCCGATGTAGGACTCGAACGCCGTCTGCTGGGCGGCGTCGAGCACGTCACCGGTCGTCGACAGCCACACGACCGCGTCGTACTGGGCCAGGTTGGCCGTGGTGAAGGCGTTGGCGTCCTCGGTGGCGTCGACCGCGAACCCGTTGCCGGCACCGAGCTGGCGGATCGCCGCGATGCCGGCGGGGATGGAGTCGTGCCGGAAGCCGGCAGTCTTGGAGAACACCAGGATCTTGGTGAGCGGCTCGGCCGCGGCGGCCGTTGGTGGGGCCGCGAAAGCGAACAGCGAGACCGCGAGAACAGCGAGGAAAACGACCGCGTTGCGCATGGCTCGGTCCTCTCTCGGGCGCCATGCGAATGCCCGGCCGCCGTCAGACCACCGGCGGTCCGAGCACGTGCAGGGCGGGATCGTCCGTCCTGCGGGGACGGGCGATCCAAGGGAGACAGCAGGGATGTGTCACGGGAGAGTTAACATCCGAGGTCTACTTCGCGTCAACCGCCGAACGGGCGCCCATTATCGGTTCCGTGATCGGTTCCGGTCGGCGCGAAGGTCGGATGTCTGTGCCGCGAGTCCAACGTTCGGGACCCGCGAGTCCAACGTTCGCGCGCCTGGCCCCGGGTGTCCGGAACGTTGGACTCGGAGGTTCCCGGTGTTGGACTCGCGGTACCTGGGTGTTGGACTCGCGGGTTTGGCGGGTCTTTCGGCTACGTGGCGTCGATGCCGTGCGAGCGCAGCAGCAGGACGCCGACCTCGCGGGCCCGGCTCGCCGCGTCGGCGTCGCCCTCGTGGGCGGCCATGATCGAGCCTTTCATGAGGATGTGCCACTGGCGGGCGAAGGAGTCGGTGTTGTCGACTCCGGCGGCCGCGGCGAGGCCCTTGAGGTAGTGCCGGATGTTGGCGAGGTACTGCACGCTCGCCCGGTAGACCGAGTTGTCCTTGCCGGTGGTCTCGATCATGGTCGTGAGGAACGCGCAGCCCTCGAAGTCGGGCTTGGCGAACCATTCGCCGAAGACGTCGAAAATGGCGAGCAGCTGTTCGGCGGGCGTGGTTCCGCGGCGCTGGCTCTCGGC
>NZ_WHTD01000155.1 GCF_009379765.1 Actinophytocola sp.
AGAGGGACCAGGCGCCGGCCGACATTGCCGGTCGCGCCGGTCACCACAATCGTTGGCTGAGACATGCCACCGAGGCTAGGACCTCGACATTGCTGGAGGTCAAGTCGGCGGAACCGCAGGTCGCGACGCATGTCTCGGACCGGGGCGCGAGCACCCGCCGGGCCAAGGAGTTCGCGGCCAGGACGGTGAACAAGAACCGGGCGCAGGCCGGTGAGTCCCGCGAGGCCAGCAGGACCTCGGTCGAGGACGTGTCGCCGCAGCAGCGCGGCGGGAAACGGGCCGGGAAACGGCAGGGACCGGGTGGCCCGACCAGGGACCAGCTCTACAACGAGGCCCGCAGGAAGAACATCCGCGGGCGGTCGACGATGACCAAGCAGCAACTGCGGAAGGCCCTCGGCCGGTAACCGCCCGGCCCGTGTCCGGTCAGGACACCGCGGCGGCCACCGGCGACCCGGTGGCCGCCGCGCGGTCAGGAGGCTCGTTCGAGCACCGCGAAGTTCAGCTGACCTTCGGCATCCTGTTGTACGTCAAGCACTTTGTCGGACAGGTAGTCGGCAGCCTGCTCCTCGAGGAACACGTGCGCACCGGTGTCCGCGGTGACCACCTTGTCACCCTCCACCGGTGACGACGCCACGGTGAGCGCGAGCGCGGCCTGCGAGTCCACCTGCGTGCGCATGGAGAACCGCAGTCCACCGTTGTCGTCGATGCCACCTTGTGCGGTCAGCGCCGTGATCGCCTCGGCTGCCGCTTCCGTTACCGCCAACATGTTGGCTCCTTCCTTCGACGGCGTGCGCGTCCCACGTTAGGGGCGCGTGCCGGGATGCGCTCGGCCGGGCCGGGCCCGACGTTGACCGTGGGCGGTAAAGTGGCCGGTCACAACAGGTTTCCGAACTCCAGATTGTGGGTAGCCGAGCACCATGAGCGTGGGAAGCGGCGACGGCCGTGCGGACGAGATCGAGCTGCGACTTGGCGCCGAACTCACGAACCTACCGATCATCCGGTCGCTGACATCGAGCATCGCCATGCGCGCGGACTTCGATCTCGACGCGATCGCGGACCTGAAGCTGGCGGTCGACGAGGCGAGCTCCACGCTCATCACCCGTGCCGTGGCCGGTGCGACGCTCGGCTGCCGGTTCATCGTGAGCAAGGACGAGATCAGGTTCGCGGTGAGCATCCCGTCCGCCGATGACGCCAAGCCCAGCAGCGACACGTTCGGCTGGCGGGTGCTGACCACGCTCACCGACCACGCGGAGAGCCGGGTCGAGCAGGACGCCGGGCCCGCCGGCCAGCACGTGGTGCACATCGAGCTGGCCAAGCGGCGGGCGGACGGTCCGGAGTGACCACACAGCGTTCGCAGGCCAAGAACCGGGACAACCCGGACACGGGCTACGGACATCTGACGCCGATGTTCGACGAGATGGCGTCACTCGACGAGGACGATCCCCGGCGGGTCAAGCTGCGCAACGAGCTGGTGACCGGGCACCTGGCCCTCGCCGAGCACATCGCGGCGCGGTTCTCCAACCGTGGCGTGCCGCGCGAGGATCTGGTGCAGGTGGCGACCCTGGGCCTGATCAACGCGGTGGACCGCTTCCAGCCGGATCGCGGCACGGACTTCCTGTCGTTCGCCGTGCCCACGGTGATGGGCGAGGTCCGGCGGCACTTCCGTGACGCCAGCTGGTCGATGCACGTGCCCAGACGGCTCAAGGAGCTGAACCTTTCCATCAACGCGGCGAGTGCCGAGCTGTCCCAACGCCTGGGCCGCGCACCGACCCCGAGCGAGCTGGCCCGGCACCTAGACCTGAGCCAGGAGCAGGTGTACGAGGGCCTGGAGGCGGGCAACGCGTACCACTCCATGTCCCTGGACGAGGCCCTGTCCCCCAACGCCGGCTCGGACGCTCTCGGGGAGACCTTGGGAGAGCACGACACGGCGCTCGACGGCGTGGAGGACTACGAGTCGCTGCGCCCACTGGTCGAGCGCCTGCCGGAACGCGAGCGGACGATCCTCACCCTGCGGTTCTTCCGGCACATGACCCAGACCCAGATAGCCGAGCGAATCGGCATCTCGCAGATGCACGTGTCGAGGCTGCTGGCGCGCACCCTGGAACAACTGCGCCAGGGCATGCTGGGCGAAGAAGAAGACTGAGCCTCGGCCAGCCACCTGCCACACCCGCGCCAAGTCGCCCCGCCACGTAGCCGAGTCGCCCCGCCACGTCGCCGAGTCGCCCCGCCACGTCGCCAAGTCGCCCCGTGGCGATCGGTGGGGTGGGGACCAGCCCGCGTCGACACACCGACACCCAAGGACGACACAGCGACGCAGGAAGTCGACACACCGACGCCCGGGGACGACACGGCGACGTGCCGGCGCGGGCCGACGGCTCAGCGAATCGGAGTCCGGGACCGGCCCGCCGCCTCCTTCGCGGCCGACCGTTCCTCCGCCGCCCTGTCCTCGGCGGCCCTAGCCTCCGCGACAACGTCCCGTGACCCGCGCGACTGCTTCTCCACCAGCGTCGAGCGCAGGGCCGTCAACAGGTCGGACGCGCCGACCTCCTGCTCGGCGATGGTCGGCTGGACGAGCTCGTTGCCCTCGATCTTGGCCTGTACCAACGCTTGTAAAGCCTCCCGGTAGTGATCGGTGTACCGGCCGGGCGAGAACTTCTCGCTCAGCGCGTCGATGAGCACCGTGGCCTCACGCAGCTCGGCGCCGGAGACCTCGACATCCTGGTGCAGGAACGGGAAGTCCGGCGACCGGATCTCGTCCGGCCACAGCATGGTCTCCAGCACGATCACCTGGTCGCGGATCCGCAGCACGCCCAACGACTCGCGGGCGCGCAGCGCCACCTTGACGATCGCCACCCGGCCGGACTGCTGCAAGGCCTCGCTGAACAGGACGTACGGCTTCGTGCCGGACGGTTCCGGCTCCAGGTGGTAGCTCCGCGCGAAGTAGATGGGGTCGATCTCGCCCAGCGGCGCGAACGCCTGGACGTCGATGGCCCTCGAGGTGGGCAGCGGTAACTTCGCGAAGTCCTCGTCGGTGAGGACCACGGTCTCACCGCCGGGCATGACGTAGCCGCGGGCCATCTCCTCGCCGCCGACCGTCTTGCCGTCGACCTCGCAGACCTTGCGGTGCCGGACCCGTCCACCATCGCTCAGGTGCACCTGGTGCAGGCCGGTGGACTGCTCCTCCGTGGCCCCGTACGCCCGCACCGGGATGTTGGCCGCACCGATCCGGATGGTGCCGTTCCAGACGCTTCGCATGTGTTCCTCCCCGTTCGGCAACACCTGCAGGTTATCCCGGACGGCCCGCAGGTCACAGCCCCAAACGGGTGGTTTATTCGAACAGATGTTCACCTTCTGCGAGCGCGTCCGCGGCGTGCCCGGTGGCACGTGCGGCGGCCCGCAGAACCTCGGCCAGCGCGTCCCGGTCGGCGGCCGGAACCGCGTCGAGCCGGTCGGCCAACCGGGAGAGGGTGGCGGCGATGTGGCGCTGGCCGGCGACGAGCTGGCCGACCACCTGAGCGAGGTCGTCCGGCGGCTCGGGGTCCGCGGCGAGCTCGGCGGCGCAGGACTCCAGGTGCGCGGTCAGCACGGTCGCCGGAAGGATCAGCTCGCGACCCGCCACCTCGCACCGCCCTCCAGCTCGGGACCCCGGCCATCGTGCCACCGCCAGGGCGCCGACCTGGGGCGACACACCGTCATGACTTGCGCTTGTGGACGCCGACGAGCGCCGGCAGGCGAACGTGGATCGTGCGGTCCTCGGCGGCCGCGGCGAGCTCGGCCAGGAAGGCGTCGCCCGCGACCTGGGTGGTGATGCCGAGCCGGATCGCGGCGGGGAGGGCACTCGTGTACGAGCCCCGGATGAAGCCGGTGGTGTCCGCGAGCGGCGCGAGCACCCCGGAGACATCGGTGCCGTCCGGCGTGCCGATGCCCGCGTCGAGGAAGTGCCGCGGCAGGTGCAACCCGCACC
Source organism: Actinophytocola sp. (assembly GCF_009379765.1). Taxonomy (GTDB): domain Bacteria; phylum Actinomycetota; class Actinomycetes; order Mycobacteriales; family Pseudonocardiaceae; genus Actinophytocola. The sequence continues at coordinate 3,965 of NZ_WHTD01000155.1, forward strand.
GGGAATCGCCGCCGGTCTGCTCGAACACGCCGTCCATCACCCGGCCGAACTCGTCCCAGCAGGCGAGCCGCGGCCAGACGGCCATGCCGGCGGTGTCGTAGTCCTGCACGACGAGCACGCCACCCGGCCCGACCCAGCCCCACAGCCTGCGCAGGAACGCCACCGGGTCGGCGAGGTGCATCACCACCAGCCGCACGTACACGACGTCGAACGCCGGCAGGTCCAGCTCGTGCACGTCACCCTCGACGAACTCCACCCGCGCGGCGACCGTGGCCCGCAGAACCTCGACGGCCTCTCGCCCGATGGCCCCGTCCACGTCGACGCCGGTGACCACGCCGTCGGGGCCGACCCGCTCGGCCAGCAGCCGCATGACCTCGCCGGGCCCGCAACCGACGTCCAGGCAGCGCGCCCCGACCGGCACGCCGACCTGGTCGAGCAAGCGCGCGGTGGCCGGCTCCCACAGCTTCGACTGGGTGCGCAGCCGGCGGTACTCCCCGGACGTGCGCTCGAGGACATAGGGCGGGGTGACTGTCATGGCGAGCGAACCTAGCGGAACCAGGCCTACCGGACGAGGGTCAGGGCACCTCGGCCGGGTCGGCATACGCGCGCATCCGCACGACCTGTCCACTCTGGACGGTGAACACGTCGGCCACGGTGGCCGCGTGCGGGGTGCCGTCGGCCAGCTCGCCCTCGACGTGGTGCACCACCACGATGTCCGGCCCGCGCCGGGTGGCCGTGGGCGTCGACGTGAACCGGGTCCACCCGGCGTGGGAGGCACGCAGGTACTCGGCCACCGCGGCCGGGCCGACCCGGCGTCCGCCGAGCGGGAACTCGGCCGGCTCGATCCACTCGACGTCCGGGTGCAGCGGGGCGACCGCCGCGTCGATGTCGCCGCGGGCGTAGGCCGCGTACGAGTCGAGCACCAGTGCCACGTCCGGGTCGGAAATTCGGTCCACGACGAGCTCCCCTCGGTGCCAGGATCCCCGGCATGGACATCTTCCTGGAGACCGAGCGCCTGCGGCTACGCCGGTTCACCGAGGGCGATCTGGACCTCCTGGTCGAGCTCGACGGCGACCCGGAGGTGATGCGCTACCTCACCGGCGGCGTGCCGACCACGCGCGAGCAGAACGAGCACGTCGTCCTCCCGCGCATCATCGGCTGCTACGACCGCTTCCCCGGCTTCGGCATCTTCGCCACGCACGGCAGGGACACCGGGGAGTTCGTCGGCTGGTTCATGTTCCGCCCCCACCGCGACCGCCCGGACGAGGTCGAGCTCGGCTACCGGCTGCGGAAAGCCGCGTGGGGCAAGGGATACGCCACCGAGGGCTCGCTCGCGCTCGTCCGGTACGGCTTCACCGGGACCGGCCTCGCGAAGGTCTACGCCGAGACCATGGCCGTCAACGCGGCGTCCCGGCGGGTGATGGAGAAGGTGGGCCTGCGCTACGAGTCGACGTTCCACCCGTCCTGGCCCGATCCGATCGAGGGCGCCGTGCACGGCGACGTCCGGTACACGCTCGACCGCGCGGAGTGGAATACCGCAAGTCAGCGCAAGAACTTGCAAGACCTGTCGTAGAGTTGCGGACATGGCGCAAAGACGGCTGTCCGAAGTGGCTCAGAAGGTTGGTGTCAGCGAGGCGACCGTGAGCCGGGTGCTCAACGGCAAACCGGGTGTCTCCGAAGCGACCCGGCAGGCCGTGCTCACCGCGCTGGACGTGCTCGGCTACGAGCGACCCACCCAGCTGCGCGGCGAGCGAGCCCGACTCGTCGGCCTGGTGCTCCCCGAGCTGCAGAACCCGATCTTCCCCGCGCTCGCCGACGTCGTCGGCAGCGCGCTGGCCCAGCAGGGCTTCACCCCGGTGCTCTGCACCTGCACCGGCGGGGTGTCCGAGCCGGACTACGTCGAGCTGCTGCTCGCCCAGCAGGTGTCCGGGGTGGTCTTCGCCGGTGGCAGCCACGCCGAGGCCGACGCGCCGCACGAGCACCACTACCAGCTGGTTCGCCGCAAGCTCCCGGTCGTGCTGGTCAACGCCTCGATCGACCTCGACTACCCGGTCGTCTCCTGCGACGACGCGGTCGCCGTCGAGCAGGCGTTCGGCCACCTCGTCGCGCTCGGCCACCAGCAGATCGGCATGGTGCTCGGCCCGCGTGACCATATTCCGTCCCAACGCAAGCTGGTTGCGTTCCGCGCCTGCGCCAAGCGCATCGGGCTCACGGTCGACGAGCACACCATCGGCCACACGATGTTCTCGGTCGAGGGCGGTCAGGCCGTTGGCACCCGGCTGGTGCAGAACGGCATCACCGGGCTCATCTGCGCGAGCGACCCGCTGGCGCTGGGCGTGATCCGCGCGGTGCGCAGGCTCGGCATGCGCACCCCCGAGGACGTCTCGGTCATCGGCTACGACGACTCCACGCTCATGACCTGCACCGATCCGCCGCTGACCACGGTCCGCCAACCCATCGAGGCCATGGGCCGCGCCGCGGTGGAGCTGCTCGCCAACCAGATCGCGGGCATCGAGGTCTCCATCGAGGAGCTGCTCTTCGAGCCCGAGCTGGTCGTCCGCGCGTCCGCCGCGCCGGCCAGGACGAGGCGGCCCACCCCGGCCTGACCCACTTTCACCAGGCGCCCCGGCGAGACCGTCGCCGGGGCGCCCGTCCTATGTCCAAAAGTCGCGATGACAGCTCGGCGGCAGTCGCGTATCAGGTGAGAGTCGAAATTTTTCAAACTGATGTCGAACTATTGCGGCAAACCGTCGTGAGTCCTATGGTGTGGGTCACAGATTTTCACTCCGGTCCCCCCACGCAAGGGTTATCCGACGATGAGCACACCCATCCAGCGCAGATCCTTAGCCCTGGTGTTGGCGGCCGGCCTTGGCCTTGCCGTCACCGCCTGTGGCAACGAGGCCGACGACGGCGCGGACGCCGGCGGCGGCAAGGTCACCATCACGGTCAACGGCCAACCTCCGAAGACCCAGCCGTTCGAACGCAAGATCTTCGACCAGGACGTCGCGGAGTTCGAGAAGGCCCACTCGGACATCGACATCCAGCCACGCGAGGGGTTCATGGACCCCAAGACCTTCAGCTCCAAGCTCGCGGGCGGGCAGTTGGAGGACGTGTTCTACGTCTACCTGACCGACCCGGCGAACCTGATCGCCCGGCGTCAGGCCGCCGACATCACCGACTACGTCAAGGACGTCCCGCACTACGACGAGCTCCAGCCCGAGCTCAAGAAGATCTTCACCGACGACAACGACCGGGTGTACGGGCTGCCGACGGCGAACTACTCGATGGGCCTGCTCTACAACCGCAAGCTGTTCACCCAGGCCGGCCTCGACCCCGACAGCCCGCCGGCCACCTGGGACGAGGTCCGCGCGGCCGCGAAGAAGATCACCGCGCTGGGCAAGAACACCATCGGGCTCGCCGAGCTCTCCAAGAACAACCAGGGCGGCTGGCACTTCACCACCTGGATGTACTCGATGGGCGGCCAGATCGCCAAGAAGGACGGCGACAAGTGGGTCGCGGACTTCAACAACGACAAGGGCCGTGCGGTCGCCGAGACCATCCACGCCATGCGCTGGGAGGACAACACCATGGGGCAGAAGCAGCTCCTGGTGTTCGAGGACGCGCAGCGGATGTTCGGCGCCGGCCAGCTCGGCATGTTCGTCGGCGCGCCGGACAACATCCCGCCGCTGGTCAACCAGTTCAAGGGCGACTACGCCGACTACGGCCTCGCGCCGCTGCCCGGCGGCGAGGGCACCCTGATCGGCGGCGAGGGCTACATGCTCAACCCCAAGGCCACCCCGGAGAAGATCAAGGCCGGGCTGACCTGGATCCAGTGGAAGTACCTCAACCCGGACCGGATGGAGTCCACCCTCAAGAGCTACGCCGACCAGGACCAGCCGATCGGGCTGCCCACCGCGCCGCCGAACGCGGCCGCCGACGTGTGGGTGGGCGACCTGGCCGAGAAGCAGAAGTCGCTTCGGGAGAAGTACGCGACCGTGCCGGTGGAGAACTACCAGTCGTTCGTCGACGGCCTCTCCGTGCTGAAGAAGTACATCGAGCCGCCCAACGCCCAGCAGGTCTACGCCGCGCTGGACAACGTGATGCAGGGCGTGCTGACCAACCGTGACGCCGACATCGACCAGCTGCTCTCCGCAGCGGAGACGAAGGTCAACACCGCGTTGTCGCAGGTCAAGTAAGTCTGGTCCGGCCGGGAGCGCGTACCCTTCCCCGCTCCCGGCCGGATCCTCCACGCCGAGGGGTTCGATGTCCACCACCGCCAGCCCGGAAGTGCTCGCGCCACCCGAGGTGCGTCCCGCCGGCACCCGTCGCGGCCCGACCACGGGCCGGCTGCGTCGCACGATCCTCGACAACCTCACCGCGTACGGGTTCCTGTGCGCCGCGCTCGTGGTGTTCGCGCTGTTCTCCTGGTACCCGATCATCCGCGGCGTCCTGCTGAGCTTCCAGCAGGTCAACTTCGTCACCGACCCGATCTGGGTCGGCTGGCAGAACTTCGAGACCCTGTTCGCGGACCCGCTCTTCCTCACCGCCTGGCGCAACACCCTGCTGTTCACCGGGCTCGCGCTGGTCATCGGCTTCGCCGTCCCGTTCGCGGTGGCCGTCGTGCTGAACGAGCTGCGGCACATCAAGGCGTACTTCCGGATGGTGGTCTACCTCCCGGTCATGCTGCCCCCGGTTGTCGTCGCGATCCTCTGGAAGTGGTTCTACGACCCGGGTCCCGGCCTGTTCAACAGCGTGCTGCGGTTCTTCGGCCTGCCCGAGTCGGCATGGCTGAACTCCGCGGACACCTCGATGCTGTCGCTGGTGGTCGTGGCCACCTGGGCGTCGATGGGCTCGGCCACGCTGATCTACCTCGCCGCGCTGCAGACGATCCCCGGCGAGCTGTACGAGGCCGCGGAGCTCGACGGCGCGAACCTGTGGCAGCGGCTGCGGCACATCACGATCCCGCAGACCCGGTTCGTGCTGCTGGTCATGATGCTCCTGCAGATCGTCGCGACCATGCAGGTGTTCACCGAGCCCTACATCATGACCGGCGGCGGGCCGGAGGACTCCACGGTCACCGTGCTGCTGCTCCTCTACCGCTATGCCTTCGTCTACAACGACTTCGGCACGGCCAGCGCGATGAGCCTGCTGCTGTTCGTGCTGCTCGGCGGGTTCTCCGCCCTTTACCTGCGGCTCACCCGGACGAGGAGCTGATGGCCATGGCCGAGGACCGTCCGGTTCGGACCCTGCTGTCGCCGTGGACGCTCGAGCGCACCAGGGGCAAGGTCGGCTACTGGCTCGTCTTCGCGGGAGTGTTCGCGCTGTTCACCGCCGCGTTCGTCGTCCCGCTGGTCTGGATGCTGCTCGGCGCGATGAAGTCCGCGCCCGAGCTGGCCCGCACGCCGCCGACACTGCTGCCCGAGCAGTTCAACGTGGTGACGTACAAGGAAGCCTGGGACTTCATGGAGCTCGCCGGGTACTTCCGCAACACGGTGGTCGTGGCGGCCGGCGCGTGGCTGCTGCAGCTCGCGGTGTGCGTGCCCGCGGCCTACGCGCTGTCGAAGCTGCGCCCGGTGCTCGGCAGGTGGATCCTCGCGCTGATGCTGGCCACGCTCATGCTGCCGGCCTCGGCGCTGCTCGTGCCGACCTACCTGACGATCACCGAGGTCCCGGTCGTCGAGGTGAACCTGATCAACTCGCCGGCCGCGATCTGGCTGCCGGCGGCGGCGAACGCGTTCAACATCTACCTGCTGAAGCGGTTCTTCGACCAGATCCCGACCGACCTGCTCGACGCCGCCCGCATCGACGGCGCGGGCAGCGTCACCACGATGGTGCGCATCGTGCTGCCGCTGTCCCGGCCGATCCTCGCGGTGGTGTCGATCTTCGCGATCGTCGCGGCATGGAAGGACTTCATCTGGCCGCTGCTGGTCCTGCAGGACCCGAACATCCAGACCCTCAGCGTGGCGCTGCAGCGCTTCGAGCCGGACACCCCGATCAACCTGATGCTCGCCGGCCTCGTGCTGGCCAGCATCCCGATGGTCGTGGCATTCCTGGTTTTTCAACGACAGATACTGGCCGGCCTCACCGCCGGCAGCCTCAAGGGGTGATTTCGTGTTGCAGCAGGAATGGTGGCGCGGTGCGGCGATCTACCAGGTCTACATCCGCAGCTTCGCCGACGGCGACGGCGACGGCACCGGCGACCTCGCCGGCGTCCGGGCCAAGCTGCCGTACCTGGCCGACCTCGGCATCGACGCGATCTGGTTCAACCCGTGGTACCCGTCGCCGATGGACGACGGCGGCTACGACGTGGCCGACTACCGCGACATCGAGCCGGCGTTCGGCTCGCTCGCCGAGGCGGAGAAGCTGATCGAGGAGGCGCACAACCACGATATCAAGATCATCATCGACATCGTGCCCAACCACTGCTCCGATGTGCACCCGTGGTTCGCCGCGGCGCTCGCGGCCGGGCCGGACTCGCTGGAGCGGGAACGGTTCTGGTTCCGCCGCGGCCGGGGCGAGCACGGCGAGCTGCCGCCGAACAACTGGCGGTCGCGTTTCGGCGGTCCCGCGTGGACCCGGGTGACCGAGCCGGACGGCACGCCCGGCGAGTGGTTCCTGCACCTGTACTCCTCCCGGCAGCCGGACCTGAACTGGACCAACCCCGAGGTGCACGAGGAGTTCGAGGACATCCTGCGGTTCTGGTTCAACCGCGGCGTGGACGGGTTCCGCATCGACGTGGCCGACGGGCTGGTGAAGGCCGACGGGCTGCCCGACGTCGAGGACGCCGAGGGGGGCCCGGTCCCGTACTCCGACCTGGACGGGGTGCACGAGATCTACCGGACGTGGCGGCGGATCGCCGACGGCTACCCCGACAAGCGGGTGTTCGTCGGTGAGATGTGGCTGCCCGACCCGCTGCGGTTCGCGATGTACCTGCGCCGGGACGAGCTGCACTCGGCGTTCAACTTCGACTTCCTGTCCTGCCCGTGGGACGCCGGCCGGCTGCGCGAGGTGATCACCGCGACGCTGGCCGCACACGCGCCGGTCGACGCGCCGGCCACCTGGGTGCTGTCCAACCACGACGTCACCCGGCACGTCACCCGCTACGGCCGCGCGGACACGTCGTTCTCCTTCGCCGACCGCCAGCATCTCGCGCCGACCGACCCGGTGCTCGGCACCCGGCGGGCCAGGGCCGCGGCGCTGCTGACGATGGCCCTGCCCGGTGGGGTGTACGTCTACCAGGGCGAGGAGCTCGGTCTGTCCGAAGTGGAGGATCTGCCGGACGCGGTGCGGCAGGACCCGGTGTTCAAGCGGACGGCCGGTGCGGACATCGGGCGGGACGGCTGCCGGGTGCCGCTGCCGTGGTCCGGCGACGCCGCGCCGTACGGGTTCAGCAACAACGGCACCGCGCCGTGGCTGCCGCAGCCGGCCGGTTGGGCGGCGTTCACCGTCGAGGCGCAGACCGACGACCCCGGTTCGATGCTCGAGCTGTACCGCCGCGCGCTGCGGCTGCGGTCGGCGAACCCCGCGCTGGGCGACGGGCGGATGACCTGGCTCCCCGACCTGCCCGCCGGCGTCCTGGGCTTCGACCGCGACCTCGGGTTCACCTGCGTGGTGAACCTGTCCCCCGACCCGGTGGAGCTGCCGGCGCCCGACCAGGTGCTGCTGTCCAGCCAGCCGCTCGAGGGCTCACTGCTGCCGCCGGACACCACAGTCTGGCTGCGAACATGAACAAGGCCGGCGGCTCGGTGACGATCAGCAACGTGACCGCAACGGGCGTCGGCGCCGCCGGCACGTACAACTGCCCGTACCCGGCGGGCTCCCCGGCGATGACCTTCGCCGGTTCGGGAAACACCGGCTGGGACACCGAATGGGAGAACTGCACCACCTGACCCGCCCCCTGACCCGCGAGTCCAACCCCCAGAACCCGCGAGTCCAACGTTCGCGGCACCCGGGTCCTACGCTCGGGTGCCGCGTTTCGTTGTCACCAGGCGACTTCGCCCTCATCGTCGAAGAAGCCGGCCGTCGGGCCGTCCGCGCCGACCGTCGCCAGCCTCACCGCTACGGCCGCGCCCTGGTCGGCGGTGCGGAAGCCGGCGAAGCCGTTCAGGTCCGTCGCCGTGTAGCCAGGGCACACCGCGTTCACCAGGATGCCGTTCTTGCGCACGTGCTTCGCGTACTGGGCCGTCACCGCGTTGAGGGCCGTCTTCGACACCGGGTACCCCAGCATCGCCGGCATGTCGGCCAGGTACCCGCCGTCCGCGGCGGTCATGTTCGCGAGCGAGCCGACGCTGCTCGACACGTTCACGATTCGCCCGGCCGCCGACCGCAGCAGCAGCGGCAGCATCGCGTCGGTCACCGCCATCACGCCGAACACGTTCACGTCGAACACCCGGCGCACCTCGGCGAGCCCGCCCGCACCCGCCTCCTGCGCGCCGTCACCGGTGATGCCCGCGTTGTTGACGAGGATGTCCAGCCGGCCGAACCGCGAGTCGATCTCCGCCGCGGCCGCCGCGATCGTCGCGCCGTCGGTGACGTCCAGCGCGATCCCGTGCACATCCCGGCCCTCGTCGTGCAGCTTCGCCACCGCGGCCTCCCGCCGCGCCGTGTCCCGCACGCCCAGCAGCACCGTCACACCCCGGTCGGCCAGCTGGCTCGCGATCGCGTAGCCGATCCCCTTGTTGGCCCCGGTCACCAGGGCGACTGTCTCGGTCATGCCTCCAGCCCACCAGCGCCGGCGGGAAAGCGCCAAGACCGGTTGGGTCAGAACCGATACCCTCAGAGTATGGAATCACGGGAGCTCGCCTACTTCGTCGCCGTGGCCGAGGAGCTCAACTTCGGCAGGGCGGCCGCGCGGCTGGGCATCGCGCAGCCGCCGCTGTCACGGGCCATCCAGCAGCTCGAACGCCGGCTCGGCGTCACGCTCCTCGAACGCACGAGCCGCCAGGTGTCGCTCACGACGGCCGGCGAGGTGCTGCTGCACGAGGGCCGCAAGGCGCTCACCACGCTGGAGTCCGCCGAGCGGCGGGCCAAGCGGGCCGGCCGGGTCGACCCGCGGCTGGTGCTCGTGATGAAGCCGGGCGGGGACGCCGGCCTGCTCGAGCAGGTCCTCGACCGCTACGCCGAGCACCCCGAGGCGGTCGAGGTCGAGGTGATGATCTGCGGCATCGGCGAGCAGGAGGGATTCCTGCGCGACGGCACCGCGGACCTGGCGATGCTCCGCCTCCCCCACGACGACCCGTCCGGCTTCGCCACCGAGGAGCTGCTGACCGAGCGCGAGGTCGTCGTCCTGCAGCGCAACCACCGGCTGGCGGGGCGGAAGTCGGTGCGGATGTCCGACCTGGCCGGCGAGATCCTCCCCAGGTGGACCGACGAGTGCCCCTCGAGCGGCCCGGTCGTCCGCGACACCGGCCAGGTGACGCAGCTGATCGCGCTCGGCCGCACCATCGCGGTGCTCCCCCAGTCGGTGACCTTGCACCTGCGCCGCGACCTCGTGGCCGTCCCGGTCATCGACGGCCACCTGACCACCCTGCTGATCGCCTGGTCGGAGGAGAGCCGCTCGCGCCCGCTGGCCGCCTTCGTCCGCACCGCCGCCGAGGTGGCGGCCGCCCACACGGGCGTCGAGGCCGCCGGTTAGCGCACCGCCCCGGCACCCGTCGGGACGCCGGTCAGCCCGCGCACCGCGGCGGCCGGGTCACGCCCCGGCAGCGGGCCGACGACGCAGCCGGTGAAGCCCAGCCCGGCCACTCGCTCGACGTCGCCGCGGTCGCGCACCTCGCTCTCCATGACCACCGGCACGCCCGCCGGGACGAGGGCCCGCAGCCACGACGAGTCGTGGGTCAGCCCGACCAGCGCGGCGCCGGCGTCGAGCGCGCGCTCGACGTCCTCCTCGTCGGTGGTCGAGACGAGCGCGTCGATGCCGAGGCCGTCCGCGACCGCGACGATGTCCGCCAGCTCCGCGTGGTCGACCGCCCGCACCGTCACCAGCACGGCGTCCGCGCCGCACGCGTACGCCATGTCGACCTGCCGGACGTCGACCACGACGTCGGCGAACAGCACCGGGACGTCGACCGCGCCGGCGACCCGGCGAACCAGCTCCGGACCGCCGCCGAGGTGGACCTCGTCGGCCGGCACCGACACCCCGGCCGCGCCCCCCGACTCGTAGGCGAGCGCCAGCCGCACCGAGCGAGCATCCACCACGATGCCGACGTCGCGCCCGCTCACCGCGGCGGTGAACCGGCCGGGCCGCAGCGGGCGGTGCCGCTCCACCCGCGGCGCGGGCGGCGCGACCGGCAGGGCCCACAGCTCGCGCTTGGCGGCGATCATCCGGTCGAGGTCCATGCCGGTCACCAGGCCGTGGTGAGGTGGAAGTCCACCCCTGGGCGCAGGCCGCTGCCGGCCGCGAGCCGAGCGGAGAGCGCGGCCACCGCGTCCGCCGCCAGCGCGCACCGCAGCTCCACGACCGAGCCGTGCCGCAGCAGCGGGCCGACCGTGTCGGCGGCGCTCTCGACGTGCCGCAGGTCCGCCAGGCCGTCGTCGCCGACCGGTGCCGGCACGCAGATGACGTAGACGTCGAGGCCGGCGAGCCTGCGCGGGTCCGAGGTCGGCTCGAACCACTCCGCGGTCGCCACGAGCGCGTCGGTCGAGACGCCGGGCAGGTAGGACTCGCCGAGGCGCAGCGCGGCGATCTTGGCCGGGTCGGTGTCGAGGCCGGTGGTCAGCCGGCCGGCGTCGGCGAGCGACAGGGCCAGCGGCAGGCCGGTGTCCCCGAGCCCCACGACGCCGACGGTCGCCATCTCGGTACGGGCCCGCTCGCTGAACGTCGCCGTCATCGCGCCTCCTCCTGCCGTCCTCGTCCAAGAGTCGACACGAGTGCTCGAGTTCCGCTCGAGTCCGACTCGTGATGGCTTGACGAGCCGGTCAGGCAGGGCCCATGACGAGCAGCGTGCTGCTCGCCGTGGCGACCACCTTGCCGTCCGGGGCGCGGACGTCGGCCTCGGCGAAGGCCACCCGGCGGCCGGGCTTCACCACCCAGCCGTGCGCGATCAGCTTGCCCGTGTCCGCGTGCACCGGGCGCAGGTATGACACCTTGATCTCCATCGACGTGTAGCCCACGCCCGCCGGCAGTGTGCTGTGCACCGCGCAGCCCGCCACGGAGTCCAGCAGGGTGCACATCAGTCCGCCGTGCACGACACCGATCGGGTTGAAGACCGACTCGTCCGGCTCGCAGGAGAACACGACGTCCCCCTCGGCGACGGTCTCCGGCCGGAAGGACATCAGCCCGCCGATCGGGGGCGGTGGCAGGTCGCCACGCAGCATGGCGCGGAGATAGTCCAAACCGGACATCTCCGCGCCGGCCGCGGCCGTCGCCAGCGGGTCGTACCAGGTGACGGTCTTACTGCGTGGCTCGCCCCACGATGCGCTCATGAGGCACACCGTAACAGCTGGATCTGAAAGGTAGACTCAGAATCCTGCGGTGATGTGGGTGAACTCCCAGTCCGGCTGGTCGATGCCGCTGCAGGTCGACGTCACGCCGCCGCCCGGGCACCCGCGGTCGCGGTTCACCGCCCAGAACGCGAGCCTGGCGAGCCCACTGGAGGACGCCCAGTCGGTGATCCGCTGCCAGGTGTCCGGCGAGGTCATCTCCTGCTGGTCGGACAGCCCGTTCATCCCGGAGATGCCCATGTTCCCGTACGCCTCGGCGTCGGACCACCCGAAGGTCGACGCCAGCTTGCTCTTGAGACCCTCCGCGGCGCCGACCGTGTCGGTGTAGATGTCCGCGCTGCCGAAGTCGAACGGCATGATCGTGAACACGTCGATGTTCGCGCCCAACGCGTCGGCCTGGTCGATCAGCCGGTTGCCGTAGTAGTTCGGACCGGTCGTCGAGGTGCCGAAGGTGACGATCGTCGTCAACCCTGGGTTGTTCTGCTTGACGATCTTCAACGCGTTCAGGATCCGGTCCTGCACGGTCTCGTTCTCGAACTCGTCGGTGTTCTCGATGTCGATGTCGATCGCCGACAGCCCGTACGCGTCGATCACCTGCTGGTAGGCCCCGGCCAGCTCCTCCGGGGACGAGCAGTTCGGGCCCAGCTTGTTGCCGCTCCAGCCGCCGACGCACCCCCAGGCAGCATCGCGGCGGCCGCCGCAACCACGGACAGGACAGCAAGAATCGAACCTCTGCGCATGCGCGTACTCCCTCGTCTTCCGAGCGTGGGCCCCGACCTACGCCAAACATGAACCGAGCGCCGGCATCGCGAACCCGCGATGCCGGCGCTCAGTGTGGTCTAGACCACGCACCTGGTCAAGGTCTGAACCTGGACCGGTCCAGTAACCGCACATGGCCAGTCACTGGACCGGTCGCCCTAGTCATTTGTTCCCTTTGTCGGGAGACCGTGCGGTACTCAGTCCCCCGCCGGGGCCAGCTCGGGCACGGGCTCGAACTCCTTGACGGCGTCGATGGAAACCGGCCCCATCGCGGCGTTGGCCTCGCGCTCGACCATCACCTCGACGAGCACCGGCAGCGACAGCGCCTCCGACTCGGCGGCCGCCCAGGCCAGCGCGTCGCGGATGTCGCCTGGCTGCTCGACCCGCCGGGCCGGGCAGCCGAACGCCTCCATCAGCTTCACGTGGTCGATGCCGCCCTCGCCGTAGTGCAGGTCGACCGCGTAGTTCATGTCGTAGGAGATCTCCGCCTGCCGGATCAGCCCGAGGTACTCGTTGTTGACCATCACGATGACGAACGGGATCTTGTACTGCGCGGCGACCGCGATCTCCTCCATCAGGAACTGGAAGGAGTAGTCGCCCGCGACCGCGACGACCTGCCGCTCCGGGAACGCGCACTTGACGCCCATCGCCGCCGGGACCTCCCAGCCCAGCGGCCCGGCCTGGCCGCACACGAGGTAGCGGCGCGGCAGGAACGTGTGCTGGAACTGGCCGGACCAGATCTGGTACAGCCCGATCGCGGTGACGAACGTGGTGTCCGGCCCGAAGAACTCGTTCAGCTCCCGGTAGACCCGCGGCGGCTTGATCGGCACGTCGTCGAAGTCGTCGCGGCGCGGCAGCGTCGCGCGCAGCTCGCTGACCCGCGCCGGCCACGCTGAGCTGATGCTCGACCCTGCAAGCAGGTCTGAGCTGATGCTCGACCCTGCAAGCAGGTCTGAGCTGATGCTCGACCCTGCAAGCAGGTCTTCGGTGGACCGCCGCCCGGCGCCGAGCGTGCGGGCGCGCTCGGTGAGCGCGGCCAGCGTCGGCCGGGCGTGGCCGACGATGCCGAGGTCCGGCTCGAACACCTTGCCGAGCTGGGTCGGCTCGATGTCGACGTGGATGAACTTGCGCCCCTTGGTGTACACGGACAGGTCGCCGGTGTGCCGGTCGCCGAACCGGGCGCCGACCGCCAGCACCAGGTCGGACTCCAGGAAAGCCTGGTTGCCCCAGCGGGTCTGGGTCTGCAGGCCCGCCATGCCGGCGAAGAGCTCGTGGTCCTCGGGGAACGCGCCCTTGCCCATCAGCGTGACCTGCACCGGGACGTCGAGCTCCTCGGCCAGCTCGCGCAGCTCGGCAGCGGCGTCGGCGATGATCACACCGCCGCCGGCCAGGATCAGCGGCCGCTGCGCGCCGAGCAGCATGTCGACCGCGGCCCGGACGCGCGCCGGGTGCGGCTCCGGAACCTCGATCGGCAGTGGCGCGTCGATCGCGGGGTCGTAGTTGCACGACCCGCGCTGCACGTCGAGCGGAAGGTCGATGAGCACCGGACCGGGCCGCCCCGACTGGGCGATCCGGAACGCCTCCCGGAACACCCACGGCGCCTGGCCGGGCTCCTTCAGCTGCACCGCCCACTTGGTGACGGGCTTGGCGATCTCGACGATGTCGACCGCCTGGAACGCCTCCTGGTGCAGCTTCGCCCTGGGCGCCTGGCCGGTGATGCAGATCATCGGGATGGAGTCGGCGAGTGCCGTGTACAACCCGGTGATCATGTTGGTTCCGGCAGGACCGGAGGTGCCGATGCACACCCCGACCTTGCCGGTGGCTCGGGACCAGCCGTCCGCGGCGTGCGTGCCGCCTTCCTCGTGCCGCACGGTGATGTGCTTGATGCCGCTGTTCCGCATCGCCGCGTACAGCGGCAGGATCGCGGCGCCCGGGATGCCGAACACGGTGTCGACGCCCTCGGACTCCATGACCGCGACCGCGGCCTCCATGCAAGGAATGCTGTTCACCTGGTCAGTCTCCTTTTACCCGCGGTGTTCGCGCCCGCAATGCCGTCAGCCACCTTGAGCAGAGCGGAGTGATCGAGTGAGCCGTATCCCTGGGCACGCGCCGCCGCGATGAGCTGCGCGACGAGCCCGCCGACCGGCAGGGCCACGTCGGCCTCCCGCGCGGCGTCGAGCACGATGCCCATGTCCTTGTGGTGCAGGTCGATCCGGAACCCCGGCGCGAACTCGCGCGCCACCATGGACTTCCGTTTGAGCTCGAGGATCCGGCTGCCGGCGAGCCCGCCGGCGAGCACGTCGAGCCCGAGCCCGGCGTCCACACCGGACGCCTCGAGCAGCACGATCGCCTCGGCGACCAGTGCGTAGGTGCCGCCGACCACGAGCTGGTTGGCGGCCTTCACGGTCTGCCCGGCACCGGCCGGTCCAACGTGGACGACCGTCTTGCCGAGTGGGGCGAACACCGGGGCCGCCGCGGCGAAGCTCTCCTCGGCGCCACCGACCATGATCGACAGCACCCCGTCGATCGCGCCCTTCTCCCCGCCGGACACCGGGGCGTCGAGGACCCGCAGGCCCTTCTCCGCGCCCTCCCCCGCGATCCGTCGCGAGGTCTGCGGCCGGATGCTCGACATGTCGATGTAGAGCAGACCCGGCTTGGCCGAGTCGAGCACCCCACCCGCGCCGAACGCGACCTCCTCGACCTGCGGGAAGTTGGGCAGCATCGTGATCACGACGTCGGCGTCCACAGTGGCCTGCGCGATGCTGTCCGCCGGCTGGCCGCCGTCGGCCGCGAGGCGCTCCAGCGATACCGGCTGCACGTCGAACCCGATCACGTCGAACCCGGCGCTGAGCAGGTTCGTCGCCATCGGGCTGCCCATGATGCCCAGCCCGATGAACCCGATGGTGGTCACGGCTGCTCCGCCTCCCCGGAATTAACCCTTGTGGTCACCGTGCGTTGGTGCCGTCCAGTTCGGCGCGTACCGGTGGCCGGGTCGCGTCCCGTTCCCCTTGGGTGCGGTTGGCCGGCACGCGGTTCGTGCAGGTTCCCCGCTGCTCGACTAGCTGAGGTCGACCCAAGGGGTGTCATGGCATGTCCTCCAACCATCCGAAACTTTTCGCGCTGGGACCAACTGGCTTGTACTCCAGGCCGACCGACCCGTCGTACGGGCTCGCGACGAGCAGGGTGAGCACGTCGGCGTAGTCGATCTCGCCGGTGCCCGGCTGACCACGGCCGGGCGAGTCGGCGATCTGGACGTGGCCGAACCGCTCGGCGCTGTTCGCGATCAGCGCCCGGATGTCCTCACCCATGCGGGACAGGTGGTAGAAGTCGGCGAGGAACGCCGTGCCGGGCACCTGGTCCACCACCTCGAGCGCGGTTTTCGAGGAGGTGAGCGGGTAACGCGTGTTCTCGTGCGAGTTGAGCGCCTCGATCACCACCGTGGCGCCGATGCGCCTGGCCGCAGTCACCGCCAGGGCCAGGTTCTCGAGTGCCAGGTCGTGATCGGTGTCCTCGGATGTGTTGCCGTACAAGGCGTTCAGCACGCGACACCCCATCCGCTCCGCGAACCCGACCGCCACGTCGACGTTGTCGCGGAAGCGCCCGCTCGTCGAGTGTGCCGACAGCAGGCCGCGGTCACCGCTCGGCATGTCGCCGGCGTCGAAGTTGAGCCCGACCAGGCTCACCCCGGCGTCGGTGACGGCGCCGGCCAGCGCGTCGAGCTCGCGGTCGGCCGGTACCGGCCCGTCGAACGGCCACCACATCTCGACCGCGTCGAACCCGTGCCCGGCCGCGGCAGCCGGGCGCTCCAGCATGGGCAGTTCGGTGAACAGGATGGACAGGTTGACGTCGTAACGCAGGATCTTCGCGGTCATGAGTCTCCTCAGGCCCTCTCGGGTGGCCTATCCGGCGACGGTCTGGACCAGGCTCTGCCGGGCCAGCTCGGCTGTTTCGGACGGGGTCTTGCCGACCTTGACGCCGGCCGCCTCGAGGGCTTCCTTCTTGGCTTGCGCGGTGCCGGACGAGCCGGACACGATGGCGCCGGCGTGGCCCATGGTCTTGCCCTCCGGCGCGGTGAAGCCCGCGACGTAGCCC
>NZ_WHTD01000226.1 GCF_009379765.1 Actinophytocola sp.
AGCGCCGCTGGCGACGGCGTTCGGGTTGGCGCGGCTGTCCTGGCAGGCCGAGGGACGCATGCTGGAACAACTCGCGGTGTACACCGCGGCCAGTGGTGGTGAGTTCGACGCACTCGAGGTCGCCGCGTTGTTTCGGATCTCCCTCCGCGCCGCGCAGCAGCGTCTGGAGTTGGCCGTTGCGTTGGCGACTCGGTTGCCGCGCACGTTGGCGGCGGTGAAAGCGGGCCGGTTTGATCCGTATCGGGCGTCGAAGATCGCCGACGCGACCCTGCCGTTGTCCCTCGAGGATGCGGCGGTGGTGGAAGAGGAGATCCTGGACCGGGTCGAGGACATGCCCGCCGTCAAGTTGGTTCGCGTGTTGCGGCGGATCGTGGCTCGGGTGAACGCCGACGCCCTGCAGGCTTTGCACGAGCAGCGGGTGGCGCGGCGGCGGGTGGACATGTATCCGACCGAGGACGGGTGTTCCGTGTTGACCGTGCACGGGTCGGCGGCGCGGGTCCAGGTCGCTGCGAAACGGGTCGATGCGATCGCCTATCAGCTCCGGGACACCGGTGGCGCGGACGACCGGACGATGGACCAGCTCCGCTCGGATGTGGCGTTGGACTTGTTGGCGGGCAAGGACTTCCAGCACGCCAAGATCACCGTCCAGGTCACGTTGCCGGCCCGGGCCGCGTTGGGGGTGGACAACACGCCGGGGCATCTGGTCGGGTACGGCGACATCGCCGCCCAACAAGCCGTCGACCTCGCCTACCAGACGGATGCGACGTGGCGGCGGATCCTGACCGAACCCGCGACCGGCCGTGTCCTGGATGTGGGGCGCCGGCGCTACAGCCCGCCAGCGGCGTTGCGTGACCACCTCCACGCCGCCATGCCGACCTGCACGGGGCCGGGCTGTGTCCGGCCCGCCGCGCAGTGCGACCTGGATCATCGCGAGCCGTTCCCGGCGGGGCCGACCGACGAACACAACGTGCACCCCGCCTGCCGCAGCCACCACCGGGGCAAGACCTTCGGCGGCTGGCGAGTCATCAAACGCGGCGGGATCCTGGAATGGGTCTCACCCTGCGGGTTCCGCTACCCCCACACACCAGAACCCCTCACCCACCCCGAACCCACCGACCCCGAACCAGCACCACCGTTGTGATGAGGGATGTCCGGGACTGTGGCACTGAGCCCAGGAAAGTCCCCGCCACCCACGCATCGGTCAGTTGCCTGCTTTGGGCTTCTTGAAGGGGATGGTGGAGGTTTCGAGCTCGCCGTCGTAGCCCAGGTCGGCCAGGGCGAGGGCGTCGTCGCTGACCCGGTTGGTGATCCGGGCCAGCAGATCGGGATCGGTGCGGGCGGCGCTGGTGTCGTGTTCGCGGCCGGGCCGCACGTTGGAGGCCCACAGTGGCCACCCGTCCGGGGTGGGACGACTTGAATGTTCTCACCGTGATGGTGGTGTTTGCCGCTCCACCACAGGTCTACCCCGGGCAAACGACATGGGGATCACCGCCACCGGGCTGGCACGCTGGTTCACCTGTCCGCAGTGGAGCGCGGTGGAGGCCGGGGTAGCTCGGGTAACCCTGCGGATGCTCGAGCGGGTGTCCGCATCGCGGCAGGTTCGGTTGTACCGGACAGTGACGATCGATCTGGACGCGAGCGATGTGGAGGTGTACGGGCGCGCGGGAAACGCGGTGTCGCCTGCAACTACCAGGGCAGCGGTGCGGACGTCCGCATGTGGCGTCCTGGGCGGAGGTCGAGACCGTGCTGGCCGGGACAGCAAACACGGTGCCGCGTAACGCCACCTGCCCTCCGGTCATCCCGAGGTCAACACCGCTGGATGTGGGGAGTTCCACTCGCCGCCACCATGGCCGCCTGGCTACACCAACTCACCGCCCACAACGCGAACCCGGCGTGACATCCGGGCCCCGCCGCGCACCCTCACCCACGAAACCCGCCCAACCACACCACTTCACGAACCTGAAGATCAACTCAGCCGACTCGCGGAATCGGGTCTGAGCTCGCAGTCCGCGACTCTGTTCCGCGTCAGTCCAGGCGTAGTCAATCCCAAGCGCAGGCCAACGGCTCGACAGTTGGGCATGTCGACCCGTCGGATGAGGTGGCGCGGCCACGTCGCCGCGAGGACGAGCCGGGGCCGCGAGGACGAGCCGGGGATGGCAGTCCGTTGTGACAGGCGCACAACGCGTTCCTACCCCGCCGGCTCCTCGGCGAACGCGTCGACCCGGGTGAGCTCGGCCGACAGGCGCCACAGCCGCTCGGCCTCGGCGGGGTCGACGGCGTGCGGGCGGACGTCCGGCATCTGGTCGGGGTCGTGGTCAGCTCGGCGATGTCACAGTCCTCGAGGTAGACGCCGCCCATGCCGTCGAGCTGGGGGGACGTGGCCGCCCACACCGGGGTCGCCGCGCCCTGCTCGGGGGAGCGGAACATGTCGCTCACCACGTTGCGGGCCTCGTCGATCCAGCCCGAGTCGACCATCTCCTGGGTGGACAGGTGCCGCTGCAGCG
The DNA here is from genome assembly GCF_009379765.1 of Actinophytocola sp. Taxonomy (GTDB): domain Bacteria; phylum Actinomycetota; class Actinomycetes; order Mycobacteriales; family Pseudonocardiaceae; genus Actinophytocola. The sequence goes on from NZ_WHTD01000226.1 coordinate 2,505, forward strand.
GCGTGAAGATCGCGCCCGGGTGCAACGCGAACGCCCGCACTCCGGCGTCCCGGCCCAGCTCGTCGAGCCGGACGGCGAACAGCACGTTCGCGGTCTTGGCCTCGGAGTAGGCCAGCACCTTGTCGTAGCCGTGCGCGAACTGGACGTCGGCCCAGCGGATGCCGGTGCGGCGGTGACCGGCCGAGGACACCGAGACCACCCGTGCCCGGCCCGGCGCCAGCGCCGGCCACAGCCGGTTGACCAGTGCGTAGTGGCCGAGGTGGTTGGTCGCGAACTGCGCCTCCCAGCCGGGGCCGACCCGCATCTCCGGCGTGGACATGATGCCCGCGCTGTTGATCATGAGATGGATGTCCCGGCCGGTCGCGAGGAACTGGTCCGCGAACGCCCGGACGCTGTCGAGGTCCGCCAGGTCCAGCTCGCCGACCTCGACGTGCTCGAGGCCGGCGAGCGATTCCCCGGCCGGCACGACCCGTCGAGCCTGGACCACGACGTGCGCCCCGGCCCGCACGAGCGACCGGGTGGTCTCCAGACCGAAGCCCGAGTACCCGCCGGTGACCAGCGCGAGCCTGCCGGACAGGTCGATCCCGGCCAGCACCTCGTCCGCCGTGCTCGTGGCGCCGAAGCCCGAGCCGATCTTGTGCTGCGGTGTCATGCGACCATCGCGCCGACCTCGGTGAGCTCGGCCGACAGCGCCCACAGGCGCTCTGCCTGGGCGGGGTCGACCGCGTAGGCACGCACCCCCGGCGTGATGGGCTCGCCGTCGGTCACCTCGGCGATCTCGCAGTCCTCGAGGTACACGCCGCCCATGCCGGCCAGCCGGGGCGAGGTGGCCGCCCACGTCTGGGTCGCCGCGCCCTGCTCCGGCGACTTGAGGTTCGGGTTGTCGGTAGGGTTCCCGGCCTCGTCGAGCAGCCCGCGGTCGACCAGCTCCTGTTCGGCCAGGTGGCGCTGCAGCGGGGTGCGGATCCCGCCGGGGTGCACGGCGAACGCCCGCACGCCGGCACCGGCGCCGAGCCTGTCGAGCTGGACGGCGAACAGCGCATTGGCCGTCTTCGCCTGCCCGTACGCGACCCACTTGTCGTAGCCGTGCTCGAGCTGGATGTCGTCCCACCGGATGTCCGAGCGCTGGTGCGCGCCCGAGGAGACGGCGACCACCCGGGCGCCGCCGCCGGTGACCAGCCGCGGCCACAGGCGGTTGACCAGCGCGAAGTGGCCGAGGTGGTTGGTGGCGAACTGGGCCTCCCAGCCCGGCCCGACCCGGGTCTCCTGGCAGGCCATGACGGCCGCGCTGTTGATCACGGCGTCGATGTCGCGGCCGGTCGCGAGGAAGCGCTCGGCGAAGTCGCGGACGCTGTCGAGGTCGCCCAGGTCGAGCTCGTCGACCTCGACGTTCGCCGAGATGTCGCCGAGGCCCGCGACCGCCTCGCGGGCGGCCTCGACCCGCCGGGCCGGGACCACCACATGCGCGCCCGCCTTCGCGAGCGCGCGGGTGGTCTCGATGCCGATGCCCGAGTAGCCCCCGGTGACGATCGCGAGCGTGCCGGACAGGTCGATGCCCGCGAGGACGTCCTCCGCGGTGCTCGAGAAGCCGAACCCCGAACCGATCTTGTGCTGTGGAGTCGTCATGACACCGACGCTACGAGTTGGTGCGCGCTCCAGGTCAAATCACTTGGGCCGGTACCCGGCCTTGCGCAGCGCGTCGGCCATCGCGCCGCCGCCACCCGCGTCCTGCCGCTGCTGGCCCCGTTGCTGCTGGCCGCCGCCGCGCTGACCGCCGCCGCGCTGCTGACCGCGTTGCTGCTGCCCGCCGCGCTGCTGCCCGCGGTCCCCCCGCGGCGGCGCGGTCTCCTCCTCGAGCCGCAGGGTGAGCGAGATCCGCTTGCGCGGGATGTCGACCTCGAGCACCTTGGCCCGCACGATGTCGCCGGACTTCACGACCTCGCGCGGGTCCTTGACGAAGGTGCGGGACAGCTGCGACACGTGCGCGAGCCCGTCGCAGTGCACGCCGATGTCGATGAACGCGCCGAACGCGGCCACGTTGGTGACCACTCCCTCCAGCACCATGCCTACCTCGAGGTCGGCGAGCGTGTGCACGGCGTCGTTGAACGTGGCGGTCTTGAACGCCGGCCGCGGGTCGCGCCCCGGCTTGTCCAGCTCGGCCAGGATGTCGGTGACCGTGGGCAGGCCGAACGTGTCGTCGACGAACTGCTGCGGCGCCAGCGACCTGAGCACCTTCGTGTTGCCGATGAGCGTCGCGAGCTCCCCGCCGGTGGCCGCGACGATCCGGCGCACCACCGGGTAGGCCTCCGGGTGCACGCTGGAGGAGTCGAGCGGGTCGTCGCCGCCAGGGATGCGCAGGAAGCCCGCGCACTGCTCGAACGCCTTCGGCCCGAGCTTCGACACGCTCTTGAGCGCGGTGCGCGAGCGGAACGGGCCGTTGGCGTCGCGGTGCGCCACGATGTTGGCGGCGAGCGCGGAGCCGATGCCCGACACCCGGGTGAGCAGCGGCACCGACGCGGTGTTGAGGTCGACGCCGACGCCGTTCACGCAGTCCTCGACCACCGCGTCGAGCGAGCGGGACAGCTTCACCTCGGAGATGTCGTGCTGGTACTGGCCGACGCCGATGGACTTCGGGTCGATCTTGACCAGCTCGGCCAGCGGGTCCTGCAGCCGGCGGGCGATCGACACCGCGCCGCGCAGCGACACGTCCAGCGACGGCAGTTCCTGCGAGGCGTAGGCCGACGCCGAGTACACCGACGCGCCCGCCTCGGACACCATCACCTTGGTGAGCTTGAGGTCCGGTGCCTTGGCCAACAGCTCGGCGGCGAGCTTGTCGGTCTCGCGGGACGCGGTGCCGTTGCCGATGGCGATGAGGTCGACGTCGTGCTGGACGGCGATCCGGTGCAGCGAGACGAGCGCCTCGTCCCAGCGCTTGGCCGGCACGTGCGGGTAGATCGTGTCGGTGGCGACGACCTTGCCGGTGGCGTCGACGACGGCGACCTTGACGCCGGTGCGCAGGCCCGGGTCGAGGCCCATGGTGGCGCGAGTGCCGGCGGGCGCGGCGAGCAGCAGGTCGCGCAGGTTGGCGGCGAACACCCGGACGGCCTCGTCCTCGGCGGCCTGGCGCAGCCGGGTGCGCAGGTCGATGCCGAGGTGCACGAGGATGCGGGTGCGCCAGGCCCAGCGGACCGTGTCGCCGAGCCACCGGTCGGCCGGGCGGCCCTTGTCGTCGACGCCGAACTTGGCCGCGATCATGGCCTCGTAGTCCGACGGGCCGGGGTGCTCCGCGGTGTCGTCCGAGGCGTGCGGCTCCAGGGTGAGCTCGAGCATCTCCTCCTTCTCGCCGCGGAACATCGCGAGGATCCGGTGGCTGGGGAGCTTGGTGAACGGCTCGGAGAAGTCGAAGTAGTCGGCGAACTTGGCGCCGGCCTCCTGCTTGCCGTCGCGCACCTTGGCGACCAGGCGGCCCTGGCCCCACATGCGCTCGCGCAGCGTGCCGATGAGGTCGGCGTCCTCGCCGAACCGCTCGACGAGGATGGCGCGGGCACCGTCGAGCGCGGCCTGCGCGTCGGCGACGCCGTTCTCGGCGCCGGTGGCCGCGTCCGCGAACACCGCGGCGGCGGCCTGCGGGTCGGTGTTCGGGTCGCCGAGCAGCCCGTCGGCCAGCGGCTCGAGGCCGGCCTCGCGGGCGATCTGGGCCTTCGTGCGACGTTTGGGCTTGTAGGGCAGGTAGATGTCCTCGAGGCGGGCCTTGGAGTCGGCGGCCATGATCTGCGCGGCGAGCGCGTCGTCGAGCTTGCCCTGGCTCTTGACCGACTCGAGCACGGCGGCGCGGCGCTCCTCCAGCTCACGCAGGTAGCGCAGGCGTTCCTCGAGCGTGCGCAGTTGCGCGTCGTCGAGCGCGCCGGTGGCTTCCTTGCGGTACCGCGCGATGAACGGAACGGTCGAGCCGCCGTCGATCAGCTCCACGGCGGAGCGAACCTGGCGCTCGGCGACGCCGATCTCCTCGGCGATGCGCAGGAACACGGAAGCGGGAGTGGCAGTCGCTGTCACGGGTGAGCATTCTGCCGCCTCCCACCGACAGGTCGACTCTCAGGTTGCCGCGGCTACGCTCGGCGGTAGGTACGCGTGGCTCGAGGCCGGCGTGCTGGACACCGGCGCCTGTCGCGATCTGTCATCGACCGATGGCTGGATTCCGCCAGAAGTGAACTGAGTCGCCGATCACAGTCACTTGCAGTTAGTTTCCTCAGTGAGATGATTGCGCCTGTGAAACTAACCGCCACGCCATCGGTCGAGTCGGTGACCGATGACGTCGTGGGTTTCCTGTCGCACCTGAAGAAGAGCGGCGAGGCGCACATATTGGGTGTCGCGGCCGGTCTCGATCTGTCATTCTCCCAGCTGCGTGCCATGTTCGTGCTCGCCGACTGCCAGGACGAACCGGCCGTCCACGAGCTCGCCGGACGTCTCGGGCTGTCCATGGTGACCGCGGGTCGTGCCGTGCAGGCGCTGACCCGGGCCGACCTGGTCACGCGCAGGGAGGACGAGCGGGACCGCAGGGTCAAGCGGGTGAAACTGTCCGAACACGGCCGCGCGCTGGTCGCCGGGTTCGTGCATGCCCACCGCGAGGCCGTTCGCGAGTGTGTCGAGTCGCTCAGCGACCGCGAGCGAGAGCAACTCGCCAAGGCGCTGACGCCGATTCTCGCTCGGGGGGACCAATCGGCAACAACAACCGCCTGTTAGGCAAGGGGAAAGCTTTGATGGAACCGCAACCTCCAATGCCCGCCGCGGGGGCGGCGACGAACGCGTCGGAGAAACTCGACCGCAGAGTTCTCGCGATCGGTGGCGTGGTCGTGCTCGGCGCGATCATGGCGATGCTCGACATCACCGTGGTCAACGTCGCGCTCGACCGGTTGATCATCGAGTTCGACACCACGCTCGACCAGATGCAGTGGGTGGCCACCGGGTACACCTTGGCGCTCGCGACGGTCATCCCGCTGTCCGGCTGGGCGGCCGACCGGTTCGGCACCAAGCGGATCTACCTCACCGCGGTGCTCCTGTTCATGCTCGGCTCCGCGGCGGCCGGCACCGCGTGGTCGACCGAGTCGCTGATCATGTTCCGGGTCCTGCAGGGCCTCGGTGGCGGCATGCTGATGCCGCTCGGCATGACGATCCTCACCAAGGCGGCCGGGCCCGAGCGGGTCGGCCGGATCATGGCCGTGCTCGGCGTGCCGATGCTGCTGGGCCCGATCGTCGGCCCGATCCTCGGCGGTTGGCTCGTCGACGACGTGTCGTGGCGGTGGATCTTCTTCCTGAACCTCCCGATCGGCATCATCTCGCTGATCCTCGGCGCCCGGATCCTCGAGGCGGACGAGCCGCAGCCGACGCAGAAGCTCGACGTGCTCGGCCTGATCCTGCTCTCGCCGGGGCTGGCCGCGCTGATCTACGGCCTCGCCCAGGTGCCCTCACACGAGGGCTTCGGCTCTCCCGAGGTGTACCTGCCGGCGATCGCCGGCGCGATCCTCGTGGTCGCGTTCATCCGGCACGCGGCCCGCACGCCGCACGCGCTGATCGACCTGAAGCTGTTCCGGGACCGCGGGTTCTCGATGGCGTCGGTGACGATGGTGCTGTTCACCATCGCGTTCTTCGGCGCCATGCTGCTGTTCCCGCTGTACTTCCAGCAGGTGCGGTTCGAGGGCGCGCTGTCCGCGGGCCTGCTGCTGGCGCCGCAGGGCATCGGCGCGATGATCATGATGCCGATCGCCGGCGCGATCGTGGACCGCGGCGGCGCGGCCAGGACGGCGCAGCTGGGCATCCTGGTCATCGTCGGGGCGGTGGTCGTGTTCACCCAGCTGGGGGCGGACACGTCGTACTTGACCATCGGGGTGGCGCTGTTCGTGCTGGGTCTCGGCATGGGCATGACGATGATGCCGATCATGTCGATCGCGCTGAAGACGTTGCGGCAGGAGAACGTGGCCCGTGCGTCGACGAGCCTGAACATCATCCAGCAGGTGGCGGCGTCGATCGGTACCGCGATGCTGTCGGTGCTCCTGTTCAACGAGACCAAGGACCGGCTGGCACCGGTGCTGGCGCAGCTCGCGGCGTCGCAGCCGCCGGGCGCCGAGCCTCCCGCGATGACGTCCGTGCGGGACCTGCCGGAGCAGGTGCGCGCGATCCTGGCCCCGCCGATGGCCGACGCCTACGCGTCGACGTTCGTGTGGGCGCTGGTGTTGCTGGCGGTCTCGTTCATACCGGCCCTGTTCCTGCCGCGCGGCAGGACCGCCCCGACGCCGATCGCCGGCTCGACCGGCACGGTCGACGCGGACGACTCCGGCGCCACCGGCGCCGAGCCGGAGCCGACGTCGGTGCTGGACGCCGAGCCGGAGCCGGTGACGGAAGGCGAACGTCGCTGACCTGACCGACGACGAGGCGCCGGGAGTCCGATGTGGACTCCCGGCGCCTTCGTCACTCCCGGGTGGTGAACGTGTCGAGGGCGGTCAGCCGGACGTCGGCGTCCTCGTGCTCGCGGAGCCCGGTGACCAGCTCGCGCCAGTGCGCGGGCCAGCCGGCCTCCGGTCCTGCCCGGCTCGCGATAGCCAGGGCGAGGAGCGGGGTCGTGCGGGTGGCCAGCTCGTACAGGTGCGCCTGCGGCAGCTTCGCGACCCGGCCGCTGAGCCGCCGCTGCACCGCCCGGTGCGCCTGCCACGCCCACCGCGGCTCGTCCGCGAGGTCGGCCACCCGGCCCAGCGCGGCCGGGCCGTCGGCGCCGGGCTCGAACGGGACGGCCGTCACCGCGAGATCGATCATCGGGCCGCGCAGGGTGGGGTGCGCCGCCAGCGCGCCGGCCAGCGCGGACACCGCGGCGCGCAGGCCGGGCGCCGCGTGGGCGTTCCGCTGGACCAGGTCCGACATGGCCCGGACACGCTGGCGGGCCGGCAGGTCCCGGTCCGCGGTGGGCGCCGGGTCGGCGGTGGCGAGCAGCCGGGTGACCACCGCGACCAGTGGCGCCGGGTCCTCGGTGGCAGTGCAGCCGGCGACCAGCGCGGTCAGCGCCTCGCGCCAGCTCGCCGTGTTCGTCAGGTCCGCGACCCGCCCGACGAGCATCGCCGTGCCGGCCTCGTCCCAACGGGCCCAGTTCGCCAGTGTGGTGAGACCGAGCCGCGCGGTGTCCGGCTCGGCGGCGTCCGCGACGGTGTGGACCATCGACGCGTACCGGGGCCGGTGCCGCTCGGCGAGCGTGTACGGGTCGATGTCCAGCACGGCCGTCGCCACCGCGTGCTCGCTCGACGCGGCCGCCTCGAGCAGCGGCCACGCGTCCGGCAGGCACCAGCGCGCGGCCGACACCACGGCCCGCCGCACGTCCCTGTGCTGGTCCGGCTCGTGCCACACCGATGCCAGGGTCGTCGTCGCCCCCGGGGCGTGGTGCGCGGCCAGCAGCCGCACGGCCTCCTTCCGCGACGTCACCTTCGTGCTGGTCAACGCCCTGTGCAGGGCCGAGCCCAGCCGCTGCGGCGGCACGAACCGGGCGCATCGGGTCACCGCGTAGACCGCCACCCGTGCCCGGTCGGTGTCCGCGTGCGCGAGCAGGTCGTCGAGCACCCCGGCCGGCTCGTCCGTCCAGGCCAGCGCGGACAGCGCGGCTTCGGCCACCGCGACCTCCGGGTCGCCGACCCAGCCACGCACCAGCTCCACCGTGCCCGGCACGGCGCCGAGCCTGCGCACCGCGTTGACCCGCTCCCACGTCGACCTCGACCGGCCGGGCGCCGCCACCTGGGACAGCCGCGCCGCGTACGCCGCGCACTGCCGGGGCAGCCATCGCCAGAAGCAGCCCTCGAAATGCGGCACGAACCGCACGCCCCGCTTCAGGAACCGGCCGTGCAGCGGCTTGCCGAACACCTCGTCGAGCAGGTCGGTGCGCCGGAAGCCGATCCCGTTCAGCACGGTCGGGAACGTGATCGTCGACCGGTCCGCCCGGAACACCTCACCCAGCCGCTCGTCGCGCGTCGCGGGCGGGCGCAGCCACAGCTCGATGGCCATGCGCACGACGTGGTCGTCGGAGGCCCGCCGGGCCTTGCCGAGGAGCTCCTGCAGGCCCGGCATCGTCCACGCGCGCCGGTTCAGTCCGTGCGCCAGCGCCAGGGTGACCTCGAAGCGGCCGCGCCGCGCGTCGGCCTCGAGCCGCGGCCGCAGTGCCTCGAACACCTGGTGCTCGCCGCCGCGCGGCAGGTCGTGGTCGAGCGCGCGCAGGTCCAGCGACGGCCGCTTGTCGCCGAGCCGGGCCAGCGCCTCGATGCCGGTCTCGACCAGCGCCGGCTGCCTGGTCAGCGCGCCGTGCCGGATCAGCCGGGCGATCAGCGCCCGCACGCTCGACTGCGTCGTCCACGAGCTGTCCCTGGCCTGCACGGCGTCGGTCATGAGCCCGAGCAGGTCCGGCGCATCGGCCGGCCGGAACAGCCACGGCGGGACCTCGGCCAGCGCACGGAACGCGGCCATCCGCACCGGGTCCTGCTCGTTGCGCAGCCGGTTCAGCGAGCCGAGCAGCTCGGCGAGGGCGTCCTGGTCGCGGCTCACCGCGGCGGCCCGGACGAGGCACCCGTACCCTTCGGCCCGCTCCTCGGCGGTCGACCGGCGGGTCGCCTCCAGCAGCGTCTCCCGCGCCGTCGCCCACGGCAGCCGGGCGGTGACCGCGAGCCGCGTGCTCGGGTCGCCGGCCACCCGGCGCAGGGTGAGCAGCCGCTCGGCCGCCGCCGCCCGGGCCGGCGCCGGCAGCTCGTCGAGCGCGGCGATCGGCACCTGGGACAGCGTCAGGTCCCGGGGGCCGACCACGCCGGCGTACACCCCGGCGCGCCGGGCCGGCGGCAGCACGCGCAGGAACCGCACCAGCAGGTGAGCATCCAGCACCCGGCCGAACGCGACCAGCTCGTCGTCGGTCGCGCCGAGCAGCGCCCGCCACAGCGCGCGGCCGCCCGGCAGCCCGCCCGGGCGGCGCGGGTC
>NZ_WHTD01000227.1 GCF_009379765.1 Actinophytocola sp.
CACCGGCGTGCCCGCGGCCATCAGCGCGCCGAACGTGCGCCGCCGGTCGAGCACCGAGCCCGCCGTGGCGATGGCCGCGCTCAGTCCACCCAGGACGGACGCGGTCACGAGGCCGATCACGGTGACCCGGCGCAGGTCGGCGAGCTGGGTGTCCTGCTGGCCCAGCTTCATCTCCTTGCTGACCACCTGCTCGCCGCCGGACGCGGACAGCATCGCGGTCCGTACCGCCTCCCGCGTCGCGTCGTCGGCCGCGACCGCGACGTTCATGGTCATCAGGGGCACCTCGGCGGGCCACAAGGCCGGGTCGACGATCACCACCCCGCCGGCCGCGGCGGGCACCACCGGCGCGCCGGCCGGAAGCGGCACCGTCGAGGCGATGTCCGTGCCCGAGGCGCCGAGCGAGGACACCGGAACCGACCCGTCGGTGTAGATCGCCGGGGTGTCGCGGCAGGCGATGGCGTCGGTGCCGGGCAGCACCCGCTTGGCGTCCGCGCACGGCGCGACGATCGCGGTGTAGTACCGGTCGCCGGAGCGCAGCTCGCCCTGGCCGACCGCGACGGCCCGCTCGGGCACCTCGTACCGGTCGAGCCGGGCGTCGGCCGCGGCGACCGCGTCGGCGGCGCGGGCCGGGTCGGTGGTGAAGTACAGCACCGAGTCGCGGAACTGGCTGTAGTACCCGGCCTCCGACTCCAGGCTCGGCATCAGCGTCAGCGCCATCGAGCCCGCGAACACCGCGAGCACCACGCCGGCCGACGCGCGGTACGCGGCCTTCGGGTCGTCGCGCAGCCGCCGCCCAGCCAGCAGCGCCGCGGGCCTGCGCCAGGTCCGCACGAAGATCCCGCCCAGCGCCGAGGTGACCCACGGACCGACGATCGTCGGCGACCACATGAGGATGCCGAGCGACACCAGCACCGGCAGCAGCATCCCGCTGCTGCCCGCGCCCTCCTGGGTCAGCGACAGGAAGAACAGCCCCGCCGCGGCCGGCACGAACAAGAGCCGCATGCTCGACAACGGCTTGCGGGTGTGCCCGCCGGTGGCCATCAGCGGCTGGTTCACCACCCGGCGCAGGCCCGCGACCGCGGCCGCGACCACGAGCGCCGGGATCGTCAGCGCGATCAGCACGACCGGCACGATCGGGAGCCCGAAGTCACTGGCGAACCACGTGCCACCGTCCCACGCCACGTTCGTCGCGACCGAATGCAGCAGTGGGCTCACCGCCACGCCGAGCACCGCGCCCGCGACCGCCGCGAGCCCGGTCTCCGCGGCGACCATCGCGGTCACCTGCGCCGGTGTCGCGCCGGCCAGGCGCAGCGCCGCGAGCCGCCGTTCCCGCCGCGCCGCGGTCAGCCGGGACGCCGACGCCACGAGCACGAGGCTCGGCACGAGCAGCACCACCACGCCGACGCCGGACAGCAGCGCCAGCAGCTGGTCCACCTCCGCGGTGCCGACGCCGAGGGCCGACATCTCCGTCGCGTCGGCGGGCATGGTGTCCGCGGTGTGCCCGACGAGAACGACGAGCTGCTCGGGAAAGCGCAGCGCGTCGTCGCCGAGCAGGTCCACGGACCTGGCGCCGAACCGGTCGGCGAGCCGCGCGGCCGGCCGGCTGTCGGCCAGCGCCGCGAGCTCGGGCGACACCAGCATCTCGCCGGACGCGGGCAGCCGGTCGATCCCGGGCGGCAGGTGCAGCGACTCGGGGTCGACGAGCGGCGCCACGTCGATCCGGGTGATGTGCCTGCCGTCGACCTCGTCCTCGCTGGAGCTCCAGCTGACCGCGGCCGGGCCGTCCCCGCCGGCGTGCGGTTCCTGCCACAGCGCGCGTTCGGCGCGGGCCCGGGTGGCGAACGGCAGGCTCACCAGCAGCATGACGAGACCGGTCGCGACGGCCACGCCGAGCGCGGTGAGCAGGGTGGAGACCTGCGTGCGCCGGTCGGCACGCAGCACCCGCAGGGCGAGCTGGACCGGGTTCATGCGACCGGCACCGCCCGCGCCGAGGCCTGCCGCTCGATCTGACCGTCCCGAATGGACACCGTGCGCGGGACGGCGGCGGCGAGCTCGCGGTCGTGCGTCACGATGATCACCGCGGCGCCGGTGGCGCGGGCGGCGTCGATGAGCGCGTGCACGGTCGCGTGCCCGGTCTTGGTGTCCAGCGCGCCGGTCGGCTCGTCGGCGAAGATCACCTTCGGCCGGTGCGTGATCGCCCGCGCGATCGCCACCCGCTGCGCCTCGCCGCCGGAGAGCTCGCCGGGCCTGCGGCCCTCCTTGCCGGCCAGCCCGAGCCGGCCGAGCCAGTCCCGCGCGGCGGCGATGGACTCCCGCTTGTCGCGGTCGCCGAGCAGCAGCGGCAGCGCGACGTTCTCCTCGGCGGTGAGCTCGGTGACGAGCATGCCGGACTGGAAGACGAAGCCGAACTCGGTACGCCGCAGCTCGCTGCGCCTGGTCTCGTTCAGCTGGTCGATCCGTTGCCCCGCAAGGGTGATCTGCCCCTCCTCGGCGCGCAGGATGCCGGCCAGCACGTGCAGCAGCGAGGTCTTGCCGGAGCCCGACGGGCCGACGATGGCCAGCACCTCGCCGGCATGGACGTCGATGTCGACGCCGGCGAGCGCGTGCTGCTGGCCGTACCGCTTGATCAGCCCGCGCCCCGACAGCAGCGGTGTCGTCTGGTTGTGCACCGGTTCTCCCCGTGACGTGGTCGACTGTGTCGCGGGACAGCCTGGGGGAGCGGGGCCCGCGGGCACTTCGGGCAGATGGCCATGCCCCGCCGTGCCCACATCGGCCGATCGGCCGACCCCGGACCGCCGATCGGCGCGTCGTCAGGAATGTCCGGTTCGGCGTGGTCATTTCATTTCCGGATGTTTCGACAGTTGGTTGCCGTACCCACCGCGGGCCATAGGTCCGGCCGGCTCGGCCGGACTACTCGCGAACGTGGGAGGCACGTCATGGCGCAACCGTCCGACACGGCATCACCGGCGACCCCGCCGGACGCGAGAACGCTGCGCCGGGCGATCACGGCATCGGCGATCGGCAACATGACCGAGTGGTTCGACTACGGCGTGTACGCCTACACCGCCGTCTTCATCGGAGAGGCGTTCTTCCCGAGCGAGGACAAGACGGCGTCCACGCTGGGCAGCCTGCTGGTGTTCGCGGTGGCGTTCCTCATCCGCCCGGTCGGCGGCATGATCTGGGGCCGCTGGGTGACCGGATCGGCCGTCAGCGCGGGCTCGCGACGACCATCCTGCTCCGTGGTCGGCGCCGTGGCCCTGTACGTCGTGCCGGAGACCCGCGCCTGCTCGATCCGCGGCCGGGGCATCCCCGGCATCGACACGAAACCGGCCCCGGAGCCCGAACGCGTCGGCGCGTCGGTCCGCCAGCCCGTCCCCGCGTGTCCAACGCTCGGGGTGTCGCGAATGTCGAACTCGCGGGTTCCGGACGTTGGACTCGTGGGTCCTGGGTGTTGGACTCGCGGGTTCTGAGTGTTGGACTCGCGGGTTCAGCACCGCGTCCAGGCGGGGCGCGAACGCCCTGGTCACCGCGAGCGTGCCGAAGAAGTGGGTGTTCATCTCCAGCCGGACGTCGTCCAGCGAGCCGCCGAGCGGCGTCGCTCGTGCGCCGGTCGACCGACGACCGCCCGGACTAGTCCGCGCTCTGGTCCGGTAGGGCCATCCACTCCTGCCAGGTGAGGTCGCGGCCCACGTAGCGCGGCTTCTCGAACGGCCAGACCTTGGCGATCCAGCGGGGCACCAGCAGGTCCAGCGCCGCCTCGAGGTCGGTGCCGGCCCGCGCGTCGACCACCCACCAGGAGATCTCGGCGTCCGCGCCCTGCTTCTCCGGCGGGTCGATGTAGACGCAGCCGAGCAGCTCGGTCTCGGGGAGGTCGAGCAGCGCGTAGTTGAACGACTCGTGCGCCTCGATCTCGCGCTCGTGCCGGGCGAGGTCCGCGCGGTCGGCCTCGACGGTCATCGTCTCCGGCGGCCAGCCCCAGGCCTCGCCGTAGATCGACCAGAGCCGCTCGCGAGAGCCCATGACCGCCGGGTAGTCGATCTCTGTGTCCGCCGCCCGGATCGGGCGCAGGTGGAACCCGTCCAGGATCGGGACCGTCGTCGGGTGCGCGAAGTCGTCGGGCAGCCAGGCCATGCCGGCAACCTAGTACCCCGGTGGGGTCACTGTCGCTTCGGTTTGGCGCGGACGTGCATGCGCTCGCCCTGCCTGCCGAACAGGCTGAGGATCTCCGCCGGTTCCTGGCCCGCCGCGCCGAACCAGTGTGGCAGCCGCGTGTCGAACTCGACGGCCTCGCCCGTTCTCAGCACGATGTCGTGCTCGGCGAGCACCAGGCGCAGCCGGCCGGCCAGCACGTAGATCCACTCGTAGCCCTCGTGCGTGCGCGGGTCCGGCTCGCGACTCTCCGGCGGGAGGATCATCTTGTACGCCTGCAGCCCGCCGGGCTGCCTGGTCAGCGGCACCACGGTCCGGCCGCCGACCAGGCGCGGCTCGAGCCGGACCCGGGGGTCGCCCACCTTGGGCGCGCCCACCAGCTCGTCGAGCGGCACCTGGTGCGCCGCCGAGATCGGCAGCAGCAGCTCCAGGCTGGGCTTGCGCTGGCCGGACTCCAGCCGGGACAGGGTCGACTTGGAGATCCCGGTGGCCGCCGCCAGCTCGGTGAGCGTGACGCCGCGCTGGCCCCGGATGCGCCGCAGGCGGGGGCCGACCTCGGACAGGGCGGTGGTGATCGCGTCGGTCATGTTCCCAGTATCGGCAACGAACGTTGTCGATGCAGGAACGCCCGGCGCACGCTGTCGGCTGGAGGTGATCGTCGATGTACGACGTGGTGATCGTGGGAGGCGGGCCGGCGGGGTTGTCGGCCGCGCTGGTGCTCGGGCGGGCCCGGCAGCGGGTGGCGGTGGTCGACGCGGGGGAGCCGCGCAACGCCCGCGCCGCGGAGTCGCACGGGTTCCTGACCCGGGACGGGGTGGCGCCCGCCGAGCTGCTGCGGATCGGCCGGGAGGAGGTGCGCGGCTACGGCGTCGAGCTGGTCGAGGACCGGGTGGTCGCCGCGGCACCGGGGTTCCGGGTGGCGCTGGCGAGCGGCGCGACGCTGGAGGCACGCCGGCTGCTGGTGACCACGGGTTTGCGGGACGAGCTCCCCGACATCCCCGGGATGGCGGAGCTGTGGGGCGGCGACGTGCACGTCTGCCCGTACTGCCACGGCTACGAGGTCCGCGACCGGCCACTGGGGATCGTCGCGGACGGCCCGATGGGCGTGCTGAAGGCGCTGCTGGTCCGGCAGTGGTCCGAGGACGTGGTGCTGTTCCCCGGCGACTACGTGCCGACCCCGGAGGAGGACGCGCGGCTCGCTGCCCGCTCGGTGCCGGTCGAGCCGGGCAAGATCACCCGCCTGGTGGTCGAGGACGGCGCGCTGACCGGCGTCGAGCTGGGCGACGGCCGGATGGTGCCGCGCGCCGCGGTGTTCACGAACCCGACCAACGTGGCGACCGACACCATGCTGCGGGACCTCGGCTGCGAGGTCGACGACCAGGGGATCGTCCGGGTCGACGCCGCGGGCCGCACCACCGTGCCCGGCGTGTGGGCCGCCGGCAACGTCGTGGACCCGCACGCCCAGCTGATCACCGCGGCGGGCGCGGGCTCCCGCACGGCGGGGATGCTCAACAACGAGCTGGTCCTCGGACCGCAGGGATAGCCGCCGGTTCCCGGTGCCCCGGCTCAGTACTCGTCGTGGAACCGCAGGTCCGCGCTGCCGGCCTTGGCGCGCAGCGTGGTCGCCCGGCCGGCCGGCTCCTCCCACTCCTCCTGCCGGCCCAGGGCCGTGAGGTCGAGGTAGGCGTGCGTCCCGCCGGGCTGCTCCAACCCGCGTGCCCACGTCGAGTACGTATGGAACACCCGGTCCCCGTCCCGCAGGAACGCGCTGAGGCCCGGATAGTCACCGCGCCGCGCCGGTCCCCACGGCGTGCCGGCCGCCGCCAGCTCCGCCTCCGTGCGGTAGTTCAGCAGCACCGGTGCGACCCGCTCGTCGACCGTCGCGTGGAAGTCGTAGTTGAAGTCGCTGCCCGCCGACGAGTACCACGGAAACCGCCAGCCCATCCGCTCGCGGAACGGCCCGATGAGCGACCGCGGCGCGCGGGAGACCGCGCAGAGGGTGACGTCCCGGGCGTTCAGGTGGGCGAGATGCCCGATGTTGTCCGCGGTCGCCGAGCACGACGGGCAGCCGGCGTCGCGCGGCACCTCGGTGCCGTCCGGACGAATGTCGTAGTTCCACATGAAGTGGTGCAGGATCAGCTGTCCCCGCCCCTCGAACAGGTCGAGCAGGGTCGCGGATCCGGCCGGCCCCTCGAACACGTACGGCTTCTCGACCGGCACCATCGGCAGCCTTCGACGCTCCGCGTTCAGCTCGTCGCGTGCCCGGGTCGCCGCCTTCTCCTTCGCCAGCAACGCCTTGCGCGCTCGCAGCCACTCCACACCGGTCACCACGTCGGGCAGCGCCATGACGTCTCCTTCGACTCTCGACATCGTCTCGCCGGTACCGACTAGCGGCACCGCCGAAACTCATCGGTCGGTGTGCATCCCGCCGGTCCTGGTGACCAGGCGCGAGCTCGCCCGGCTTGACGTCGCGGTTCCGGGACTCCGTGCGCAGCAGGTCGAGCGTCTGCCGCACGGTCGGCTGCGTGAGGAGGTCCCGCGCCATGGCGGCGAGCCCGTCGGGATCGGTCGGATGTGGCACTGCGCCTTGCCTCCCCTACCGACCCCCACGGACCACTGGCCTTCATGGTGCCACCGAGCAACCCCGCCGCACCCGGTCAGCGCGCCGCTACCCCTCGCGGAAGAAGTCGGCCACCACGGGGGCGGTCACGGCCGGCTCGATCGTGTGGTTCTTCCCGCCCGGTACCTCCTGGTGACGGCCCTTCGGCAGCACCTCCGCGGCCACGATCGCCGCCCGGGCCAGCGACTCCCACGTCTGCGCGCCGTAGATCGTCAACGTCGGGGTCGACAGGGTGGCCGGGGGCGTCGAGCCGGTCGTGATCGTCGAGTCGTAGACCAAGCTCTGGGCCATCGCCTCGAGTGCCGGGAAAATCGGTGCCTTGCGGATCTGCGCCACGACCTCCGGCGGGAGTCCGATCGCCTCGAGCTGGAACAGCTCCACCGCGTCGCCAGGGCGCCCGGCGTCGACCAGCGCGGCGAGCCGCGCGGGCAGGTCAGGGGCGTTGCCGTGCCCCTCGACCGGGAACGGCGGCTCGTAGCAGACCAGTCGCGGGATGGCCGACCCGCGCAGCGCCGCGTGCATCCCGAGGATCCCGCCCGAGGAGAAGCCGAACACGAACGTGCTGCCGCCGACCTCGGCGATCAGCGCGTCCAGGTCCTCGGCCTCCCGGTCGATCGACCACGGCTTGGTGTTGCCGCTGTCGCCGCGGGCCCGCCGGTCGTAGGTGACGACCGTGAAGTCGCCGGCCAGCTCCGCGGCCAGCGGCGCGAGCGTCGCCCGGTCGTTGAACGCCCCGGCGACGAGGACGATGACCGGGCCGCTGCCGGCCCGGTCATAGGCGATGGTGGTTCCGTCGGTGGAGATGAGTGTGTTCATGCCCCACCGACGAACCGTGTCGCGCCGGATCGACACCACATCCGAGCTCTCGTGTACGGGCGGAAGCCGAGCGAGGTGTACAGCGCCATCGGCACAGGGTAGGCGGCGTCGCCCCGGGCGTACACGACCGCGCGGGTGCCTCCTGCCGCGGCGAACGCGTGCAGCACGGCCACGCACGCCGCCCTGGCCAGCCCGTGGCGCAGGTGCCCGGGGTGGGTGCCGACCGGCTCGAACTCGCCCAGCCCGGCCACTGACCCGACCCGCGAGGCGAGTGCCAGCATGGCTCGCGGCTCGACCGGCCCGACGTGCTCGCGGCGGTGTGTCTCGGGGGAGGGCACCCGGGCACTCTGGCGGTGGCGTGCTGACGGGGCAACCGCGTTTCCGGGCTGCCCGCCGGCCGGTCCGGCGTCAGGCCGTGACCGCGGAGACCGCCGCGACCGCGCCGGGCACCGAGTCGTAGGTCGGGAGCTGGTCACGCAGGCCGAGCACCTCGAGCGGCCGCAGGACCGGACGGGTGTTGGCGACCAGCGCCCAGGCGAAGTTGTCCTCGGCGGCGCGCCGGTCGGTGTCGGTGAGCACCGTGAGGCCGGACGCGGCGAGGAAGTCGACCCGGCTGAGGTCGAGCACCAGGCCATTCGCGGCGTCGACGTGGTCGTCGACGCACACCTGCAGCTCCGGCGCGGTCAAGAGGTCGACGGCTCCGAAGACATGGGCCACGACGGTGTGGTCCGAGCGCAGCTCGACGTCGATGTCGAAGACCTGGACCGGCGGTGTCCGGCTGTCACCGGGGTCCCGGGGCACTGGCGCAGCGAAGTCGCTGCTGGTCCACAAGGAAGTGCTGTGCACGACGTACGCCTCTTCTCGTTGTCGACGAGCAGGTCGACGAGCAGTGGGTACGGCTGGTTGCTCAACCGCGCTCCTCCCACGGTAGGCCCGGGGGTGGCACATCACAAGCCCAGCACGACGCCCACTAACCCTGGTGGGGGACGGGCCGAGCTCCGGCCGTCGTCCACAAAGGACTATCCGGACGGCTGCCTCCTGGCACCTTGCTGCCAGGTCGCGCCGGGGCCGGCCGGTGCGCTACCGGCGCTCCTATGGTCCTATGTGGACTAATCGCTGGCCGACAACGACACGCTCGACGTGATGATCACCGAGATCGGCACGCGCGGGTCCGGGTACAGGCCGCGCTGACCGTCACCAACGACGTGGTCCGCACCCCGCACCTGCGCACCCTCACCGGGATCGAGGACGCGGGTGTGCGCCTCCGGCCGCCCGGGACTCGCGCGAGCGGATCCCGGCGACGAGGTCGCCCGAGGCGAGCGCCACCAGGGCGACCAGCGCGAGCCAGAACCCGACCCGCGAGCTGACCACGTCCTCCACGTACCCCTCGTTGGCGACGGGGTCGAGGTTCTGCGGGACGGACACCTGGAGCAGGCGTGCGTTGTCCACGATGGCCGTGACGAGGTTGGACTCGGCCACGACCTGCGTGACCACGAGCAGCACGACGGCGAGCACCGCCGCGGCCGCCGCGGCCAGCAGCCTGGTGGACGGCCGGGCGAGCAGGGCGCACGCGACGCCCACCGCGAGCACCACGAGCACGCCGATGGCGAGCCCCGGGACGCCAGGGGTCGGCATGGCGACCTGGTCACGGGCCACCATGTCGGCGACGGGTGAGTCCACCTGGTAGCTCGGGTTCGCGTCGACGGCGAGGTCGAACCCGGTGAAGCCGGCGTCGACCGAGCCGAGCTCCGGCGCGGAGCACGAGATCCCGACGAAAGGGAACAGGAAGAGCAACCCCACGAGCACGAACCCGGCTGGACTGAACAAGCGTGACACCACGCCCCGACCCCTCTCGCCGACGAAACCCACGGGATCGTAGCCGTGATCACCACGGCGCCGGGGGCGGAACGTTCCGCGGCGGGACGGCGGGTCCGGGTTACTCCGGGGCGTCGCGGAGGTGGCCGAGGTCCTCGACGGTGGGGGCGGCCAGCAGGGCGCCGGTCGCGAGGTGGTTCTGGAGTGCGCGCAGGTCCTCGGCCATGTCGGCGAGGGTCTCGCGGGGCCTCCAGTGGCCGCCGCGGCCGTCGACGAGGCTCGTGGCGTCCAGGTCGGACACGCGTTCGGCCAGCCGGCCCCACGTCGCGGCGAGCTCGGTCGTCTGCTCGACCGCGCGGTCCAGCGCCGCGCACAGCTCCGCCAGGCCGCTGCCCGGTGCGGGCGCGGTGGACGGGGCGAGGCCGGCCAGCGCGACGGCGAGCTCCGGGTGCACGTCGAGCTCGTCGCGCTGACCGGTGACGTACATGACCCGCAGCACGGTCGGGTCGGCGGCCACCACCCGCAGCCGCGCGCCGCGTTCGGCCAGCTCGGCCTTCACGTCGAGCAGGACCGAGAGCCCGGAGCAGGCCAGGAAGGTCGTCGTGGACAGGTCGCACACGAGCAGCCGGGTGGCCGGGTCGGCCGCCGCGGGGGACAGGGCCGCCGCGAGCGCGTCCCGGTTGGCCAGGTCGATCTCGCCGTCGGCGCAGACCACGACCACGCCGGGCGCCGGCGGGTAGCTGCGGAGCGCGAGCCGCGTGTCGGGGGACGTGAGCCAATGGCGTCTGGCCCGGGAACGCGGGCGGGAGAGGGAAAGAGGTTCAGCCATGCGGGCCTCCGGGCAACGGTCGAGGCACCACGGCTGACTGCGTAACCGTGAGGTCGCGACAACAGTAGTCTTCGTCGCCGGTGGACGGAAGACAAGCGTCGGCGCCGGTCGGGAAATCAGCGTGACCCCCGGTGGTTGTGCCGGTGCGGGTCCGGCAGCAGACTCACGGGATGGCCGAAGGCATCCGCACCCTCGCGCGCGAGCTCGCCGAGGTCACCCGCCTGGTCGAGGCCGATGACTTCGGCAGCACGCTCGACCGGTTCGCCGCCCGGATCGTGCGTACGATCCCCGGCTGCGACGCGGCCACGATCACGGTCCGCTCGGCGACCGCGGTCGAGACCGTGGCCGGCGGGAAGGACCTGGGCTTCGACCCGCTCACCCCGGGCCCGGTCGTCGAGGCGGTGACCTTCGCCGAGCCCCGCAGGCTCGAAGACGTGACCACCGACCAGCGCTGGCCGGCGTTCGGCGGCCACCTCATCAACGGCGGTTTCCGCGGCTGCCTCGCGCTGCCGCTGGTCACCCACGGCAGCGACACCGCGGTGCTGACCCTGTTCTCGCGCGAGACCGGCCAGTTCGACGAGCTCGCCTACGACGTGGTCCTGCTGCTGACCCTCAACGCGGGCGTGGCGTTCGACAACGCGTCGCTGTACCACGACAGCCACGAGCTGGTGGCCCAGCTGCGGACGGCGCTGCAGACCCGGTCCGTGGTGGGGCGCGCGCAGGGCCTGCTGATGCGCCACTTCGACTGCGACTCGGAGCAGGCGTTCACGGCACTGAAACGCGCGTCGCAGAACAGCAACACGAAGCTGCGCGACTTGGCGCCGCTGGTGGTCGAGGCCCACGAGAGCGGCGACTTCGACGCGGAGCTGGCGAAACTGGCCCTGAACCCGGTGGGCGAGCCCCGGTCTTAGGCCATGTCTCGTCGATCTTGGATCGTGGTATTCGCGCCCAGCTGTCCCCTGGCCGCGTTGTCGGAAGGCCCGAATACAACCCGGTATGAGCGGCCTTCCGCCGCCTTGCCAGGAGCCATCTGGATCACGAATCCCATCGACCACGACCCACGAGACACGACCTAGGCGGCCTTCTGGTCCCGGTTGGTCAGCCGGGACTCGATCTCCGCGGCGGCTCGGTCCGGGGCACCCGCGGCGCGGACCAGCGCGCGCACCCGGCGGGCCGCCGCGCGGGC
>NZ_WHTD01000048.1 GCF_009379765.1 Actinophytocola sp.
AGCTCCGGCGGGAACGCCGCAGTCAGCACCCCGACCCCGACCAGATCCGGCAACCGAACCTGCGTACCCACCTTGACCTGCTGTCCCACTCTCGCCACAACCAAGATCATAACCCCACAGCACCTAAGTTAGCGGCATTGCCCCAGGGCCCATCCGGGCGCTTGTACCGGGCGCGCCACGATCCATTGTCGCACTGCTGGCCGTAGGCCATCGGCGGGCTCACCGGCGTGCTGCTCGCCGCGCCCGCCATCGACTTCCACGTCCACGACACCTATTTCGTGGTCGCGCACTTCCACTACGTGTTATTCGGCACGATCGTGTTCGCCACGTTCGCCGGGATCTACTTCTGGTTCCCCAAGTTCACCGGCCGGATGCTGTCCGAACCGTTGGGGCGACTGCACTTCTGGACCACCTTCATCGGCTTCCACACCACGTTCCTGGTCCACCACTGGCTCGGGGCGGAGGGCATGCCCCGTCGCTACGCCGACTACCTGCATTCGGACGAGCTCACCACCCTGCACGCAAACTCCCTCGAGTGGGCAACGACCAGCCCACCGCCGCGACACAAACTTCACCGAGCTACCCAAGATCCGTTCCGAGCGGCCGGCGTTCGAGTTGCACTACCCACACATGGTCGAACGGTTCCGCGAGGAATCTCGCCAGAAACCGACGAAGGACTCCCCCCGCGTACCGGCGCCGTCCGAGGTCGGCGCCGCCGCCATCCAACCAGACGACCAGGCCGACAACACCGACCCACGCAGCAAGTGATCCGTCGTGCTGACCCGATCCGATCGGCGACGGCTCCGGCAGGTGGCGCACGGCTTGCGCTACACCGATCCGGAGTGGGCCCGCCGGCACGATCCACGATGGCGCGTGAGGGCCACCGAGCTCACCCAGCTCGCGGTGGACCTCACCGCGGTCACGCTGGTGGTGGTCGGCGCGACGCTGGTCAGCCTTCCATTCATCTTCGCCGGCATCCTGCTTGCGTCGGGCGGCATCACGAGCCACATCAGCTCACAGGCGCGCAAACCAACTGCCTGAGGTCCAGGCGCTACCGTCAGGTCAGCGGTTGGCCGCCGGTCACGCCGAGCACTTCGCCGGTGATGTAGCTCGATTCCTGCGAAGCGAGGAACACATAGGGTGGGGCGAGCTCGGCGGGCTGTGCGGCGCGGCCGAGTGGGGTCTGCGCGCCGAACGAGTCGACCTTCTCCGCCGGCATGGTTGCCGGGATCAGCGGTGTCCACACCGGCCCCGGGGCCACGGAGTTGACGCGGATGCCCTTGGCCACCAGGTCAGCGGACAGGGCCTTGGTGAAGTTGACGACGGCGGCCTTGGTGCACGCGTAGTCCATCAGCTCCGGTGACGGTTGGAACGCCTGGATGGACGAGGTGTTGATGATGCTCGATCCCGGCTGCATGTATGGCACGGCCGCTTTGCACAGCCAGAACATCGCGTAGACATTCGTCTTGAACACTCGGTCGAACTGCTCCGTGGAGATCCCGAGCAGCCCGTCATCCTGCGCCATCTGGTAGGCGGCGTTGTTGACCAACACGTCGATGCGGCCGAACTCGGCGACCGCTCGCTCGACCAGGTCGCCACAGTGCCGCTCGTCCCGAATGTCGCCGGCCACCAGCACGGCCTCGCGGCCCGCCTGTCGCACCAGCTCCGCCGTGCGCTCGGCGTCGTCCTGCTCGTCGGCGAGGTAGGACAGTAAAAGATCCGCACCCTCGCGGGCGAACGCCACCGCCACCGCCCGGCCGATGCCGGAGTCACCACCGGTGATCACCGCCCTGCGGCTCACCAGCCGGCCGCTTCCCCGGTAGGACTCTTCCCCATGGTCCGGCTCGGGCCGCATGACCTCACCTGTGCCCGGATGCCCCTGCTCCTGTCCCCGCTGCTCCCCCGGTCGTGGGTACTGGTTCCGGGGATCCCGTTGGGTGTACTGGTCGTCGGTCATGGTCGCCCCTTCCGGCGGGTGGATGACTCGTCCGCGACGGTGATCCCCTCTTCCGGCCCGCCGGCCTACGGACCACACGGACATCCCTGCCCGCTCCGCCATCCACAATGGTCCGGAAGTCATTCGCGGCAACCTCCTCCCAGCTTGGTGGTGGCCACCAGCCGCGTCAGCCGGGTACCCGGTGGGGCTCGGTTGCCTGTGGAGGCAGGCCCACGGGCGGTACGGCGTAACCCGCCAGGCGTGCGGGCAGGTCGTCGTTGTCATCGGCCGCACGAAAGACAGGTGGTTCCTGGGCGCGCGGCGGCTCGTCCGCATAGTGACGCCGGACGGTGCGCGCCACCGCCTCGGGCCCGGGCAACACATCGTCCCCCAGGTAACTCACTACGAGCAGGCTCTCTCCCGGATGCGTCTCAACGCCTAGCGCCCAACCATGTTCCTCGTCCCAGACAAGGGCAACGTCGCGGGTGGGAAACGCAGGTAACCGGTCTTCCAGGGCGATGTAGACATTGGCGAGTGGCTCGAGCTGGACCAGCCAGCCCGGCCCCCGCATGCCCACCTCGGTCGCAACGAGCCGGACGTACTCATGCAAACCACGGGCCGCCGCGGAGTCGGAATCCAGTTCCACGATCGTTCAGCCGCCTCTCGTTCGTGAAAATCTGCCTACCGCGCACCGGCTGCTTGACGCGCCCGCACGGATTACCCTCCGCAGGACGCGCCAAACAGCTCACCGATCTCCTCACGTGTCGAGAACACCTGTGACGAATTCTGGGGAGGGCCTCCGTCAATCGGTCCGGTGGGCGGAACGAGCCTCGCGCAGGAACAGACCGAGCGCGACCATGCCGACCCCGAGGAACAGGTGTAGCCAGTTGTCCGCGCCGTTGACCGGAACGAAGTTGGCCGCGCTGTCATGGTCGATGACCAGCCCGTAGAGCCACAGCACCAGGTACACGGCTCCGCCGCCGATGAGGAACGACCTTGCGCCGGACACGGACCGGGCCATCACGAGGCCGACGACACCGAACAGCAGGTGCACGATGTTGTGCAGGATCGACACGTGGAACACGCCGAGCAGCATCGCGGTTGACTCGTGCCCGGCGAAGGTCATGCCCTCGTAGTCGGTAGTCGCGCCTGGTATGAACCCGACTATCCCGAGGAGCAGGAATACCGCCGCCACCACCGTTGCCGCCAACCTCGCCGGGTGCCGGGTCGCCGTATTGGTATCCGCCATCATGTCCTCCAGATTTCGATGTTCGCGGCCGTCGGGCGGTCGCCTGGTGGTCGCGTGCTGCGGGCTACCCGCGAATTGCTGCCGCAACACGCGAGTCGGGTACGGAAACCGTCAGCCGAGCAGGGTCCTGGCGAGCAGGAACACGTTCAGCGCGGAGATGACCAGTGCGACAACGGCCCCGGCGACGGTGGTTGTCCGGCGGTTGACGAATGGACCCATGATGTCGCCACGCCGGGACAGCAGTACGAGCGGCACGAGCGCGAACGGGATGCCGAAGGAAAGGATCACCTGGCTGAGCACCAGTGCCTGCGTGGGGTCCACGCTGGTGGCGAGGAAGGCCAGGGCGGGGCTCATGGTGATCAGCCGCCGCAGCGCCAGCGGGATGCGCCGGCGCAGGAAGCCCGACATCACGACCTGGCCGGAGTAGGTGCCGACGCTGGAGGCGGCCAGCCCGGACGCGAGCAGGGCGAGCGCGAAGGCCAGCGCGGCACCCGGACCGAGCAACGTGCCGAGGCTGCCGTGCATACCCTCCAGCGACTCGGCCGGTGCGGACGTGCCGTGCAGCGCGCTCGCGGCGACGACCAGCATGCTCACATTGACCAGCCCGGCGAGCCCCAGCGCGACGGCGATGTCGAGCCTGCTGGTGCAGCAACGCCCGGCACCGCTCGGCGACGCTCCCCCGGTGCTGGTGCTGGTTCAGCGCCGAGTGCAGGTAGATCACGTGCGGCATGACGGTCGCGCCGAGCATGCCGGTGGCCAGCAGCACGCTGTCCGTGCCGGCGAAACCGGGCACCAGGCCGGCGCCCGCGTCGGTCAGCGGGCCCAGCTGCAGCGTCTGGTAGACGAACCCGGCCAGGATCACGGCCAGCAGCCCGATGATCACCGACTCGAACCGCCTGCGCCGCAACAGCGCCAGCATCAGGATGCCGAACGACACGACCGCGGT
This sequence comes from Actinophytocola sp., assembly GCF_009379765.1. GTDB lineage: Bacteria > Actinomycetota > Actinomycetes > Mycobacteriales > Pseudonocardiaceae > Actinophytocola. The sequence goes on from NZ_WHTD01000048.1 coordinate 4,132, forward strand.
GATCGCGGCGGCGGGGAGCAGCGGGATGCCGAACAGCAGGTTCAGCGCCACCGCGGCGCCGACGAACTCGGCGAGGTCGGTGGCCATGGTGACCAGCTCGGCCTGGACCCACAGCAGCCCGATGACCGGGCGGGGATAGTTCTCACGGCACAGCTCCGGCAGGTTCATTCCGGTCGCGATGCCCAAGTTTGGCCGACAGGTACTGGATGAACATCGCCATCAGGCTGGCGCTGACGATCACCCACAGCAGCAGGTAGCCGTAACCGGCGCCGCCGGCCATGTTCATGGCGAAGTTGCCCGGGTCGACGTAGGCGATCGCGACCACGAACGCCGGACCCATCAAACCGGCGACGGTACGGAACCGGGCACGGGACCAGCGGCGCGCCGCTGCGACCGGCGCCGGCCCGACCGGCGCCGGGGCGAGCGAGCTGACCATGGAACACCTCCTGGAGAAGACGGGTGCCTGCCGGCCTCGGGGGGACGGGCCGGCGGGCACCAGGACTACGTGAGCTTCTTGATCGCCTTCTCGATCAGTCCGAGGTTCGCCGGGCTGGTCGCGTACAGCAGTGGATCCGGCTTCGGCGCGGAGGCCCTACCGCCCAGCGGCCCTCCGCTCCGGCCTTGCCGTCGGACAGATGCCAGATCGTGCCGGCGTGCTCCCGGTACTCCTCGTCGAACAGGGCACTCGGCGCGACAGCGCTCTCCAGGCCGTCCTCCTGCAGCTCCTCGATGGCGGCGAGCCACATGTTCTGGTGCACGGTGTCCCGGGCGAGGTTGAACTTCAGCATGTCCCTCACACCCGGGTCGTCAGTCATGTTGTAGAGCCGGGCGGTCTGCAGCCGCCCCTGCGCCTCCGCGGCCACGTTGGCCCGGAAGTCGGCGAGCAGGTTGCCACTGGCGACGATGTAGCGCCCGTTCCACGGCACCCCGTTGCTGTCGGACAGGGTCGGTCCGCCACCGCTGACGATCGCCTGCTGCGGGTCCATTCCGCCGATGATCGCGGCGACCACCGGATCGTCCTCGACCATCGCCGCGGTGGTCTCCGCCGGAGCCCCTTCCAGCAGCCGGGCCACCATGGTCGCGAGCATCTCGACGTCGCCGATCTCCTCGGTCGCCACGTCCATGATCAGGTCCTTGTACTTGCCCTCCATCCGGCAGTTCCAGCCCTGGAACAGGTACTGCATGGTCACAGTCATTTCGCCGTAGGCGCCACCGATCAGCTCCTGCAGCTTGCGCGCGCAGTGCGCGTCCGGCTTCTCGGGCTTCGCCTCGAACTGCAGCCGGCTCGTGTGGGTGAACATGGGCTCTCCTGGTCGGTCGCTCCGCGGATGCGGGTGCCGGTCTCCGACCACGACCGGCACCCGCCGCAATGGCATCCGGGACGCTATAACCGGCCCGTGACACGCTCGGCACGTCACGACCACGCCCGCGCGACCATGCCGTCACCGCGATGTCTCCGCGCTGCTCAGGCCGGGAAAAATCCGGCCGAGAAATGTTGCAGTCGCACGGACCGGGGAACTCGCTCGAGGCCGAACCGAACCCGAGAGCAAGGGGGCTCCCATGACACCGAACCGCGCTGACTGACCGGTGGTGTCCGTGCGACTCCTGGACGGCTTCGAGCTGCGCGTCGACGACGATCCCGTGCCGGTGCTGCCGAGCTCCCAGCGTCTGCTCGCCTATCTCGCCATGCACCAGGGACCGGTCACCCGCGCGGTGCTCGCCGCGGCACTGTGGCCCCGCGCCACCGAGCGGCGGGCGGCCGCGTGCCTGCGCTCGACCGTGTGGCGGTTGGTGAAACCGCCACACGCACTGGTCGACGTCCGCCAGGGCATGCTGGAGATCAGCGCCGCCCCCGAGGTCGATGTCATCGCGGTGCGTCGGTTCGCGGCCGAACTCGCTGTCCCGACGACCGGCTGGCCCACCATGGCCGTCCCGTTCACCGCGCTGACCGCGGAGCTCCTGCCCGGATGGACCGACCATTGGATCGACGCCGAACGCAACTGGTTCCGTCAACTCTGCCTACGCGCCCTGGAAATGCTCAGCGAACGATTCCGCATCGGCGGCGACCACTTCCACGCCCACGAGACCGCGGTCGCCGCCGTACGCAGCGACCCGCTTCGGGAGAGCACGCACCGCCGCCTGATCGAACTCCACCTGGCCGACGCCAACCCGGCAGCGGCCCTGCGCCAGTACGTCGACTACCGCTCCCGGCTACGCACCGAACTCGGCTTGACACCCTCACACGAGATCCGCCGCCTGGTAGAACCGATACTCACCGACCGCGTCGAGACCGCCCCGCCTACCATGCCCGGATCTCGGCACGTGCGTGCCCGACACGCGCCCGAGAAGACCATGCAGAAGCCGACAACGATATGGCACGGTCCAACGGAGGTGACGCGTTGAAGGCTGAAGTAGTCGTGCTACGGCGCGCCCTGCGGTCGGGTCAGCCGTCGTCGGCGTCGTCGTCGGCGTCGGATTCCTCCTGCTGGCGGCGGACCCGTTCCTCGGCTTCCTCGCCCTGCGCCCGGCTGCCCTCGGCGGGTTCGGACGAGTGCTCACTGCGCTGGTCCCCGTTCATCCGGTCCTCCCTCGTTCGTCAGGCCCGCCCTGGGGGTTTCCTGCCCCGACCCAGGGAAACGCTGAGCGCCGGCCACGTACGGCAAACCAGGACGACCAGCGCCAGCTCGACCGGTGCGCCGCCGTAGTACATCAGCTGACCGGCCTGCTGGGCCTGGTCGGTGGGCACACCAGGTGGCGGTTCGGCGTAGAGCAACTTGGCGAGCACGTTGTGCGCCGCGATGGCGGCGATCGACATTCCCGCCCGCCAGGCCGCTGGAGCTCGGTGCGGCGACGGGTCGGGGCCACCGAGGACCGCGTAGGTGAACAGGTACCCGGCCGCTAGGACGTGGGCGGTCACGACCAGCCGCCACCACGGATCGGCGTGTGTCGCGGCGTGAAGACCAGTGCGGTAGAGCGCCCACAGCCCGCCGACGCTGAGCAGTGTCGCTGTCAGCGGGTGGGTCAACACCGCGACGAGCGGCGAGGACCGTGCCCGCGCGACCGGCCGCGCACGAGCCGCCGGCAGGACACGGAGCAGCAGCGTGACCGGCGCCGCGGACACCAGCAGCAGCGGCGCTGCCATGCCCACCAGGACGTGCGTAGCCATGTGGGCCACGAAGTCGTGGTGGGCGCGCTGAGCGAGAGGACCCGCCAGTGCCACCGCCACGCAGAGCCACCCGCCGACCCACCACACCAGCCGGGACAGCGGCCAAGCCGAGCCACGACGCCACAGCCGCGGCAGCCCGGCCAGGTAGGCCAGCACCGCGGCACCGGCCAGCAGCAGACCCAACCACTGATCCGCGGCTCCGTGCTCGGACACGGTCGCTATCCCCTGGCCCTCGCGGAACGGACCCACAGCACGATCCCGACGGCCAGCAGCACCGCCGCGAGGCCGTTCCAGATCAGGTCATACGGCGTCAAGTCCACCCCGTACCGGATCTGATGCAGCCTCATCAGCTTGTGCTGGACCAAACCGTCGTACAGCTGGAAGGACCCCACCCCGATCAGGCAGCCCGCGGCGAACAGGGCGGCGCGGAACCCCCGCTCACGGCGAAGACCACCCACCATGAACAGAGCGGCCACCGTGGCGAACCAGCTGAACGCGTGGAACAACCCGTCGGAGACCAGGCCGATCCCGGTTGTCGACCGGTCGTAGAAGTGGTGCCAGTGCAGCAACTGGTGAAACACCACCTCGTCGACCATCGCCACCGCCCCAACGCCCAGCAGGAACCCGGCCAGGACGGACCTGCCATGCCAGGTGGCGCGGCTACTGGCCGAACTCGCGGTCATGGTGACCCCGTTCAGCCGCCGGCCGAGGGCGCGCCGGCGAAGGCCTCGGTGCCGCGCCGGCTCGCAACGGCTCGACCTCCGCGCGTTGACGGGCAGCCACCTCGATCAGCTCGTCGAAATCGAACATCGGGCAGCCGCACGGCCAGACCGGCCTGGTCACGCAGGGTCGTCCACAGCTGCTTCGTGCCGTCGATGCCCATCGCGAGAATCTCCAGCTCCTCGAACCGGCTGAGCGGCGAGTACGACCTGAGCCGGCCGTTGAGCTTCGACCGTGCGACGCGCTCGGCCACCAACGCGAGCCCAGTCTTGACCACGCTGGTCCGGACACCCAGTCGCCGCATGACGGCGCGGAACGTCTCCACATCCTCGGCGATGCCAGCAGCCACACGGCTGAGAGCCCCGCCGACCGGAGTGTCGTGGTTGTTGCGCGCCGACCGCTTGGCCAGCTCCCGCCCCGCCACTCCCATCGCGAGCTGGTCATTCAGGTAGATCCCCATAAGCTCGTCCACACCACTGAGATACCCGGGCGCCCGCGCGCGAACCACCACAGGCCAGCAAAGCCACCGGGCGAGAATTCATGCCCGTATCGGCCTGACATGGACCGCACCACCGGACGGCCCGAGCACCGGGCCGGCGTTCGGTGTACCGCACGCGCCGTCGGGTGTTCGGCGTAATGGCCCTCGAACTGCCTCCCGGTGACTCGCTGTCGTTCGTCGGCACCGCCACCACCCATCCGGCTGGGTGAGCTCACCGTGTTGACCGACCCCAACTTCCTGCACCTGGGCCAATGGTCCTATTTCGGCCAGGACTTCCCTCGGCGCCGCAGGGTGCGGACCTGCTCAAGCTGCTGCGACCCCGCGCAGGCCGTGCCGGTGCACCACCACGACTACGACCTGTTCACCTCGCCGATGTCCAACTTCATGACCGAAGTGGGTGACTGCGCGCCGGCGGTGCGCGTGCGGCTGCTGCGAGGCGACACGCTGCGTTTCCACAACCACCGCGCCCAGCACAGCGAGAACGTCGAAGGACAACAACTCATAGGCCCCGACTCCACCGATGAGGCGGTCGGGCAAGTCTCGGCCACACCCGCAACTTCGGCATCGGCGAAGCTCTCGGTCTCCACCCCCTCATCGAATCGCCATCCAGCGAGACCTCGGCAAGCATCGACGACCTGGCCTGCCCCCGCACCTGCGCCGCCTCGTCGTAGGTCTTCTGGATGGGCGTGCCGGGACTGCCGTGGTCGGCATAGGCTTTCAGGGTCTTCTCCGGCACGGTGTTCACCGTGCCCGGCGCGATGAGGTTGCTGACGTAGAGGGTGTCGGGGTAGTCGTGGTTCTTCACGCCGGTCGAGGCCCACAGCGGGCGCTGCGGCTTGGCGCCCTGCGCCTCCAGCGCGCGCCACCGGTCGGAGGAGAAGACCTCCTCGTGGGCCTGGTAGGCCAGTTGCGCGTTCGCCACCGCGGCTTTGCCCTTGCGGGAGGGGTCCGCGCCGGCCTTTTCCAGGCGCCTGTCGATCTCGGTGTCCACGCGGGAGATGAAGAAGGACGCCACCGACTCGATCCCGGTCAGCGATCCGCCGTCCTGCACGCGCTGCGCCAGTCCGGACAGGTAGGCGTCCATGACCGCCCGGTACCGCTCGGGGCTGAAGATGAGGGTGACGTTGACGCTGATGCCCCGGGCAATGGACGTGGTGATCGCGGCCAGGCCTTCCTGCGTCGCCGGGATCTTGATGAACAGGTTGAGCCGGTCGACCAGCCACCACAGGTGGGCCGCCTCCGCGGCGGTGGCGTCGGTGTCGTGCGCCACCCCGGGGCCACCTCTAGCGATACCCGGCCGTCGCGGCCGGTGCGCTGCGCCACCGGGGCGAGCAGGTCGCAGGCGTCGCGGACGTCAGCGGCGGTGATGGTTCGCAGTGCCTCCTCGACGCTGATCTTGCGGATGGCCATCGCGTGCACCTTGCCGCACGGTCCGAGGCTGATAGAGGTCGTACAGGTAGAGCTTGCGGGTGATCGGGTTGATCGAGCCGACGGTGGCCGCTGTTCGGGTCCGGGCGACCCGCCGCGGCTTCGTCGTGGATTACAGCGACAGGACAACTCACGGACCTCAACGAGCGACGAAGTCACGCAGGAACCACCGTACGGCAGTTGCAGCGCATCACGGTACCACCATCCATCTGCCGCTGGGGAAGCTCCTTCAACCGTCGGGTTTCCGGCGCTGGGGGTGGGCATCACCTGTCGGAATGCAGTGGGACGGGACGAGCACGTTTGACCGCACACCGAAAGGCAATTCTCGTCCGAAGCTGTTATCGGGCCCACCGGTAGCGGTTTCCCATCGCCCTACCGGAGGTAGCCCCATGACCATGATCCACAATGAGCCGGCACCACCGCTGAGACCCCCAGCCGGTGACGCCCAGCCGATGTTGTCCGGAGAGAAGTCCGACACGCAGAGCGCCCTGATCAAGGTTGCGGTGATCGTGCCGCTGGCCGCGCTCGTGGCGGCGGTGCCGTTCGCGTGGGGATGGGGGTTGGGCTGGGTCGACATCGGGCTGGCCGCGTTCTTCTACACCTTGACGTGTCTGGGGGTCACGGTCGGGTTCCACCGTTACTTCACCCATGGCGCCTTCCGCGCCAGGCGTGGCTTGCGGGTCGTGCTCGCCGTGGTGGGCAGCATGGCGGTGCAGGGCCCGGTGATCGGGTGGGTGGCCGATCACCGGCGCCACCACGCCTACGCCGACCGGGAGGGTGACCCGCACTCGCCGTGGTGGTTCGGCACCACCCCCGTGGCGCTGGTCAAGGGGTTCTGGCACGCGCACATGGGCTGGATGTTCGACCGTGCGCAGACCAACGCCCAGCGTTTCGCGCCAGATCTGCTTGCCGACCGCGACATCCGGCGCGTCGACCGGCTCTTCCCCCTGCTGACCGCGGTCACCCTGCTCGCGCCGGCCGTTCTCGGTGGGTTGATCACGATGTCGTGGTGGGGAGCGGTGACCGCGTTCTTCTGGGCCAGCCTCGTCCGCGTCGCGCTGCTGCACCACGTGACCTGGTCGGTGAACTCGATCTGCCACATGATCGGTGACCGTCCTTTCGAGGCACGGGACAAGTCGGCCAACTTCTGGCCGCTGGCCATCGCGTCGATGGGCGAGTCCTGGCACAACTCCCACCACGCCGACCCCACCTGCGCCCGCCACGGCGTGCGCCGCGGACAGATCGACATCTCCGCCCGGATCATCCGGATCTTCGAGATGCTCGGCTGGGTCTCCAAGGTCCGCTGGCCCAAACCCGAACGCCTCGCCCGCAGACTCAAGACCAACGAGCACACCGCGGATGGGTCCGTCTCGCGAACCGAGATCGAACGTGAACTCACGCGACACCCCGAGGACCGCTGGTCCGGGGATGACTCCCGACTCGGCCAGGAATAGGCGAGTCCCAGCCGGATGGATGGCGCGGCGAGCGGAGTCGACAGCACTGTGTACAACCGGTCCGTCGAACACGCGCCCGGCGATCCGGGCGTTTCACTGGAAAGAGATACGTTGTGTCGCCGAAGAAATCGTCGGAGGTCGGCAGTGCGTCGGATTCTGGCGTCGAGCCGGTGATCGAGGTCGTGAGTGGTGTGGTGAGCATCGTCGAAGGGGTGCAGCGCGCGCTGGCGCCGCGGGTGCACGATGCGTTCGGTGCTTTGGTTTATGACACGGTGCGGTCGGGAGTCAGGGCCGGTGGCACCATGGCCGGATCAATCGCCCGGGTGGTGGGTGTGTCCCTGCCGGTGACGACGGTCGTCGAGTCCGGTGTCGTGCAGCGTGCCGTCGGCGGGGCTAACGCGCGAGTTCCCGGGGTGGCGCGGTCCCGGGGGCCATGACGGTGCGTCTGGACCACCGTCGGGTCGGTCTTGACCGCGAGTCGCTCGCGGCGGCGTACCCCTCCGCGTCCGCGTCGGGCCGGGTGGTGGTGGTGGTGTTCCTGCATGGGCTCGTCGAGACCGAGCGGTCGTGGTTTCACCGGCCGCGGCCCGGCAAGGCTCGAAACGGTACCGACTTCGGCAGCAGGCTGGCTGAGGATCTGGCCGGTACACCGGTGTATGTCCGGTACAACACGGGCCGCCGTATCTGCGACAACGGGCGTGAGCTCGCCGACCTGCTGGCCGAACTGGTCGAAGGGTGGCCCGTGCCGATCACCGAGATCGTCCTCATCGGACACTCGATGGGCGGGTTGGTGGCACGCAGTGCGGTGCGCCAGGCCGGCGACCACCCGACTCCGGGGCTGTCCAAGGTCACCCGGCTGGTGTGCCTTGGCAGTCCACACACGGGTGCGCCGCTCGAGCGAGGGGTGGTGCGGGTGGCCGGAATACTCGGCATGTTCGCCGCGCTGGCTCCGGTCGCCCGGCTCATGGCGTTGCGCAGTGATGGCATCAAGGATCTTGCTCGGGGATCTCTGCACCAGGACCACCGGGCGGAGTATGGGCGGCCGGTCGACGCGGGCCTGCCCGCCGGTGTTCGACAACTCTTCGTTGTCGCAACCCTGTCCCGTTCGGAAGGGAGCTTGTGGGGCCCGCTCATCGGCGATCTGGTGGTGGCGCCGTCGAGCGCGGGAGACCGCACGCAAACCGCGGACCTCGAATGGCTGGGCGGCCTGCACCACTTCGATCTTCTCAGCCACGACGCCGTCTACGGCGTCGTGGCTGAATGGCTCCGGACGTGACTACGCGGTAGTGGTGCCGGCAGGGCGGCATAGCGGGTGTGCACCCGACCGCGACGGGTACTACCCGGTGCCCTGTTCGTTGTGGGAGCGCTGTGGTCGGACTGTGGTTTCTGCTGGACTCGGCGGCCGTGCCGGCCGACCTCGTGGCGGCGCGCACGCAGATGGCGCTGTCGCTGGGCTGGCACATCGTCATCGCGTGCTTCGGGGTCGGGATGCCGATCCCGTTCACCGACCTGCACCGCCTGCCCGGCGACGAGCCAGAGCAGGAGGGGTGGATGAGCGAAGCCCCTGGGGATGCAGAACGATCTTGGTCGAAAGCCGTGCTACGAGGGCTTCACCACATCCAGGCGCCGACACGCCTATGATCACCAACCTGTGATCAACGAGAAGCCTTGCCTGTCAACACTCCTGACGCCGGTTTTCGGCTTGTACGGTAGTGACAGCCGCTTCGGGGCGCGGTCGCTTCACACGACTCTCAGCCTGGCTGACCCACGAGGATGGGACGGTAGGCTCGTGGTCGACGTAGCCGACCTGACCTCGTCGACTGCAATAGCATGATCCGGGTCGCCTGACACGCGGGACCCAGAGGGCGAGACCCTGATACTGCTCACCGGATGGTCAAAGAGCGACCCGGCTGGCGGCGGTAGTGGATGTCGCGAACATGCGGGTGGAGGACGTCACGTGAACCGAGCCGAAACCGGCGGCGCCGCGAACCAGGTTCGAAACGTGTACGTGCATTCGGCCCTGTTCTACGGCTCGGACGAGGAGTACCTGGCCACACTCGTGCCGTTCGTCACCGACGGTCTCGCGCTGGGCCAACCGGTAGCGGTAGCAGTTCCCGGCGAGCGGCTGCGGGTGCTGAGCGCGGCGCTGAATGGCGCGGCGGACGGGGTCAAGATGGTCGACATGACGGTCGCGGGCCGCAACCCCGGGCGCATCATCCCCAGCGTGCTCCGAGGCTTCGCGGACAGGCATGCCGGGGTGCACGTCCGGATCATCGGCGAGCCGATCTGGGCCGGCCGCACGGCCGTCGAGTACCCCGCTTGCGTGCAGCACGAGGCGTTGATCAACTACGCGTTCGCCGGCAGGGACGTCACCATCGTCTGCCCGTACGACACCAAGGGCCTGGACGACCGGGCCCTCGCGGACGCCCATGCGACCCACCCGGTGTTGTGGTCGGCCGACCGGCGCCGCGCCAGCCCGTGGTACGCGCCGGATGTTGTCCTCGACCGCTACAACCAGCCGCTCCACGATGCCGCGGCCGACGCAGACGGTCTCGCGGTCACCAGCGTCACCGAGGTCGCTGCCGCCCGCCGGTTCGCCACGGAGCGGGCGAGCCACCTCGGCCTCGATGACGAGCAGATACCCGACCTGCGGCTCATCGTCACGGAGTTGGTCACCAACAGCCTCGTTCACACCGACGGTGGATGCCGCCTGCGGGTCTGGCACGACCACAGTCACCTGATCTGCGAGGTACGCGACACAGGACGCCTCACAGACCCACTCGCCGGCCGCCACCCAGCGTTGGAAGGGCAGAAGGGCGGCCGCGGCCTACTGCTGGTCCACGAACTCGCCGACCTCGTCCGCACCCACACGAGCCCCCACGGCACGATCATCCACGCACTCCTCCGGCTCTGACCGCGCCGACGTCGTCTCTCCCACGTCACGGGGTTCGCCGAAAGGAGGGGCGAGACCCGCGGCGATGAGGGAGACTCTCGTGGTCGGCCACGGCCCAGCCGACGAACGAACATCTTCGAGTAGCGATCATCGAGGCCACGTCACCTGCCGGTCGGGTTGTGGCCAATGTCGCCCGACAGCTTGGTCCCGGTCTTCGGCGGCGAACTCCCGGTCCGCCAGGTCCGAGATGCGGTGTGCCTGGCCAGCGGGGGCGGCAGGGCTGTAAGCCCAGCTCACACCTCACGGTGACACGTATGCTTGTGCCGCTCAGCATCCGGTCCGGTACCGTCGATCCGATCCATCACCAGATCTGATGAGCTCCCCAGACGGCTCTCGATCCAGGCGGCGACCGAGAGAGCGTCATGCGGTCACGTGCATCGTCACAACGGTTAAGGAGGCGGCCGCGTGAACGAGGACCCAAGCGAGAACGGCAAGGGAGATGCCCTCCCCGACGAAGCGCCGCTCGTTATTCGTGTCGAACGCGACAGAAGTGCCGCGATAGTGCACGTCGCGGGTGAGATCGACCTGTCCACTGCGCCGATGCTGCGTGAGTCGATCACCACAGTGCTGAAGGAGTCGCCGCCCCTGCTGATCGTCGACCTCACCGAGGTAGGTTTCCTGGCCTCCGCCGGTCTCAACGAGCTCATCGTCGCGGGCGAGCAGGCTGAACCGCTCACCAGGTTGCGGGTTGTCACGGCAGGCAGGTCCACCACCCTGCGCACGCTGAACCTGACGGGCCTGGACAACGTACTTGCCATCTTTCCCACAGTCGACGAGGCGCTCGCGACCCCGGCGGTCGACGAGTAGACGGCTCCCACGACCCCGCGGTCATGGCTATGAGCTGTGGCGGGCTGTTCAGCGTGAATGGTGTGGTGGCAAGAGCCGCAGACCACGAGGGTCTTGCGGCGCTGTTTCGCCATCAACGCCGCCCACGCCGGCGAAGTTCGTCCCGGTGGTGTGGCGAGATCAGCGAGTCTGCGGACCTGGTGCACCTGGATGCCGTCGGTGTTCCCGCAGAGTTCGCAGCGGCCCGCCAGCAGCCGAGCGACCAGCTGTTTCGGCGGGCCGTGGCCGGGAGGAGCGGGCGATCGGTCAGGATCGCCCGTGGCTGCCGTTCGAGGGGTATCCGCCGAACCGTGCGACCAGCGGTTTCCTGCTTGGGCGGTCGACGCTGCAGCCGCGACCTGGGCGATCGCTGGTTCGATCTTTGGGGAGAACCTCACTGTCTGTGAGAGTTCACACCTCGGTTGCTCCGCGGCAAATAGTGGCGTCCGCCATGGATGTGCTGTTCACTTCGGTGTGCCAGTTCTGGTGTTGGAGGTGACGGAATGAGCGACGACGCGCAAGCGGAGATGCGGCTGCGCGTGTTGAAGACGGTCACTGACAATGCGCTGATGGAACTGGATATCGAGAAGCTCCAGGAAGTCCTGCTGTGGCGCGTGCGCGATCTGTTCCACGTCGACACCGTCACCATCCTGCTCGCCGACTCCAGGCGCGGACAGCTGCTGGCCAAGGCGTCCGCTGGTCTGGACGAGGAGGTCTTCCAAGGCGTGCGGATACCGATCGGCGTCGGCTTCGCGGGCCGGGTGGCCCAGCTGCTGAAGCCGGTGCAGATAGAGCGCGTCGATGAGTCCACAGTGGTCAACCCGCTGCTGTGGGAGCATGGCCTGCGTGTGCTACTCGGTGTGCCAATGGTGGCGCAGGGTGAACTGATGGGTGTGATGCACCTGGGCAGCACCTCGCCCCGACGGTTCACCGACAACGAGATCGAGTTGCTGCAACTGGTTGCCGACCGAGTCGCGACGACAGCGCACATTCACCGGTCCCGTTCCGAGCAGGCAGCGGCCGCCATGCTGGTGGACAGTCTCCTTCCCGGGCGGCTGCCATCCACGGCGGGCTGGGAGTTGGCCGCTCGCTACGTCGCCGGCGCTGACAGCGGCGTAGGTGGCGACTGGTATGACGTGTTCCCACTACCCGACCACCGCATCGGCCTGGTGATCGGCGACGTGGTCGGCAGCGGCCTGCCCGCCGCGACGGTAATGGGACGGCTACGCAGCGCGCTACGCGCCTACGCGTTGGAGTTTGCCGACCCAGGTGTTGTACTCGGCAAACTCGACCGTAAGGCCAGTCACTTCGAGCACAACACCATGGCCACTGTCGCTTATGCGGTCATCCACACGAGGACCGACAGCATGGACATGGCACTCGCCGGACACCTGCCGCCGATCATCGCGCAGCCCGGCAAAGACGCGGAGTTCGCCGCCGCACCACTGGGCCCACCCATCGGACACCACATGGCCGTGACAGGACGCCGTAGTACCACCCTCGACTTGCCGCCCGGTACGCTCTTCGCCTTCTACACCGACGGCCTGGTGGAACGCCGCAACCTGGACCTCGACAGCCGCATGGAGCAACTGCGGGCGACCGTTCGCCCTGACGCACCAGAGGTGGTCTGCGCACACCTCATGGCAACCATGGTCGGCACCAGTCCCGCCACCGACGACATCGCACTCCTGGTGGGCCGCCACACCACGCCCTCCGGCCAGCCCGCCTGAGCCACCCCTCGCCTGTTTCGGGTCAATCCATCCGGGTGACGGCGGCCGACGGGTACCGTCGACCGCCGTTCCCACATCCCCGAATAAGACGAAGTCACCTGCGACGGTCACTCCGCCGATCCGGGCCTGCGAACGTCCTCCCGCCACGCACCGGTTGCCTGGCCACGATGCTCGATGAAGTCCTTGAAGCGCTGCATGTCGCCCTTGAGGCGACGATTAAGGATTCCGAGCTTGTCGGCCGCCTGCTCGACGAAGCCGTCCGGGTCGATGTCCATCTGGGCGGTCACCCGCGTGGTGTTGTCGTCCAGACGGTGGAAGGTGATCACACCGGCGTGGTCGGGACCGCTGTCCGCCTTCCATGCCACCCGCTCGTCGGGGTGCTGTTCGGTGATGGTGGCGTTGAACTCGCGCGTGACGCCACCGATCTTCGTCACCCAATGTGTATGCGTGTCGTCGAGTTGCCGGACCTCCTCGACAGCCTCCATGAACGACGGGAAGGTCTCGAACTGCGTCCACTGGTTGTAGGCCCTGGAGACGGGCACCTGCACGTCGACCGACTCGGTGATGGTGCTCAACGCACATCCTCCTCGCTACCTCGTGTGATCGGCCAAGCGCCGCCGATCGCATCGATTCTTGGCGCACCTGGGTACCCGAGCCGGCATGACATACACATCAGACAAAGCCGAGCAGAGCACGACGAACGGCGGCTGGACCCTCGGCTCGCCGGAGCACACGAGTCGGCATTCCGCGGCTCAGATTCCGCCAGTCGACCAGCCAGCTGGCGGAATCGCCCACCATGACCGACCAGCCATACCTCTCGCTCAGCGATGAACCGACGCGTCACTGGGTTGGGTCGAAGACCGTGCGGACGCAGCCGTCCTTCTTGTGTTTGAACAGGTCGTAGCCCTTCGCGCCCTCGTCGAGGGACAGCTCGTGGGTGACCAGATGGCTGGTGCTGATCTCGCCTTTCGCCAGCCGTTCCAGCAGCGTTGGGGGATGTAGCGCTGGCCGTGCTGCTGCGCGCCGCGGAGCGTGAGCCCGTTGTTGATCACGGCGCCGAGTGGGAACTTGTCGACCAGGCCGCCGAACACGCCGAGCACGAACACGGTGCCGCCCTTGCGGCAGGCGTGGATGGCTTCCCGGACGGCGGTCGGACGGTCCGACTGCAGGTGCAGTTGCTGCTTGACCTGGTCGTACACATGGTGCGGGCCCGCGCTGTGCGCCTCCATACCCACGGCTTCGATGCGCACGTCCGGCCGCGGCCGGACGTGCGCTCACGGAGTTCGGCGCCGACGTCGGTGGCGGAGTAGTCGATGGTTTCCGAGCCGATGTGCTGCTCGGTCATCGCGAGCCGTTGCGGGATGCAGTCGATGGAGATGACCCGCGCGGCACCGAGCAGCATCGCCGCGCGCGCGCCGCCATCTGGCCGACGGCGCCGCAACCCCATACGGCCACCACGTCGCCCGGTCGTACTCCGCCGAGATCGGCGCCCATCCAGCCGGTCGGGACCGAGTCCGAGACGACCAGGGCGCTGCGGTCGTCGACCTCCGGCGGCACCGGAAAGGCACTGTAGTCGGCGAACGGCACCCGGATGTACTCGGCGTGGGAACCCCGGAACCCGCCCATCGCGTGGGAGTAGCCGAAGATCCCGCCGGGCTCGTAGCCGTAGGCCATCGACGCGATGCCCGGGTTGGTGTTCGTGTTGTCGCACAATGACCACAGGTCGTTCTGGCAGTACCAGCACCGGCCGCAACCGATGAACGACGCGACCACCACCCGGTCGCCGACCTTGTGGTTGCGCACGCCGGGGCGACCTCGACGACGTCACCGAGGAACTCGTGCCCGAGCACGTCTCCGGCCTCCATCGCGGGGATGTAGCCGCCGATCAGGTGCAGGTCCGACCCGCACGTGGTGGACAACCGGACCTTGACGATCATGTCCTGGTCGTTGCGGATCGCCGGGTCGGGCACCGTCTTCGTGGCGAGCTTGTTCACTCCCTGCCAGCACACTGCCTTCACAGCCGTCCCTCCCCACCCGCGCGCCGCGTGATCGCCCGGACCAGTGCGCCGCCGGGAGTCGGCTTGCTGGTGGTTGGCTCGTCCGGCCGGAGCACCTCACCTGCCTCGACCATCGTCTTCAGGTCCCGCAGCGCTCGCCGCAGGTCGCTTGCCGGCGGTGTCGCGCCGGTGCCGGTCTGCCGCGGCCGGGCGGCGACCTCGGTGCCGCGACCACCCGGCGCCGGGGTCAGCCGGGTCTCCACCTCCGCGCCGAGGTCGGTGGCCGCGTCGGCGAGCCGCTCGGGTGGGGCGTTGACGGTGACGACGAGCCAGCGCGCGCCGGCGGTGGTGACGGCGGTGCGATGGGCTGCCACCTTCCTCGCCACGGCCCGACCCGTGACGACGCCGGCGACGACGAGTGCGCCTGTCCGCAGCGGTCTCATGATCGCCCGTCCTCGCCAAGCGTTGTCCGGACGAGATCCTTCGTCCAGTCGAACAGGGACAACACCGGCTCGGCGACACCACCACCGATGAGAAAGGCACCCGCTCCGGACACCGTGCGTGCCATCGCCAGCCCGGCGATGCCGAACAGCAGGTGCACCGCCACCACCATGGCCGCGGTCCGAACAGGGTGCGCGCGAGCCACAGACGTTGCCATCGGACTCCCTTCGACGATGGCGGGCATCGAATTCCGCCCGCCTCGTGCGGCGGACATACCCGCCAATCCGGCGTTCATTCCTCCGGTTTCCGATGTGCCGCGGACCTGGGCACCGGCACCTGGACCACCCTCGCGCAGGTCGTCGCCAACTCACTCGGCGTGGACGTCGAGGACGTGACCATGCGCATCGGCGACACCCGCTACCCGACCGCCTCGGTCGCCGGCGGCTCGTCCGGCATGACCACCTGGGCTGCCCGGTCGTGAACGCCGCCCGCGCCTTCCGGGACAAGCACGGCACCCAGCCAGCGGACGGCGCGGAGGCCGAGGCCACCTCGCTCGACGGGGACGACCCGCATGTGAACCCGGTGAGCAGCTAGGGAATCGGCGAGATCGGCATCGTGGGCACTGCGGCGGCCGTCGCCAACGCCGTGCACCACGCCACCGGCATTCGGGTCCGCGACCTCCCATCACACTCGACAAGATGCTGGCGGCCATGCGGCACACCCGCGAGAAACCCCAGCCCTGACCAGGTCGTGCCGGCCTCGTCGTCGACGGCCTTCCTGACTCGGCGGAGTCGGGTGCGGCGACGTGAGCTTACGTGGCCGGAGATACCACCGGTCGCCAACACGATGCCGGCGAAGATGAAGGACATGCACGGTCGCGCGTAGTCCGCGCGCAACCTGCCGGAGCCGGCGCCGGTCAGCACATGGCTGGCCTGTCACCCCGATCCCGATTGGTCGAACGCCTCGGTCCCGGCGGCGGCCCGGAACGGCTCGATCTCGGCGCGTTGATGGGCAGCGCGGTCGATCAGCACGTCGAAGTCGACATCGGGTAGCCGCGCACCGAGACCGGCCAGATCACGCAAGGTCGTCCACAGCTGTTTCTTGCCGTCGATGCCCATCGCGAGGATCTCCAACTCCTCGAACCGGCTCAACGGCGAGTACGACCTGACTCGACCGTTCGGCTTCACCCTCCCCACCCGCTCGGCCACGATCGCCAGCCCAGTCTTCACCCGGCTGATCTGGACCCCCAGCGGACGCATGATGCCGCGGAACGTCTCGACGTCCTCGGCGATTCCGGCCGCCACCCGTCCGAGCGCCTCGCCCGCCGGAGTATCGCGGTTGTTGTGTGCCGACCGCTTGGCGAGCTCCCGCCACGCCACGCCCATAGCCAGTTGGTCGTTCAGGTAAATGCCAAGGAAACGGTCCATGGCCTGGTGATACCCGTTTCATCACCATGAAACCATCGCCGCCGTGCCCCGTCAGGCCACAAGCACCTCACGGACCTTGGGCGGAAGGTCGACAAGCCGGCTCCACCTCGTCGAGGGAGACGATCGCTCCGATCTCCTTGTGCAGTCCGCGCCTCTGTCGTGGCAGATCACTCCGGGCACGTAGCCGAGCGCGGCTGGTATCCCGCCTGCGCCTTACGGGATTGAACCGCCCCGGGTTCGGTAGAGACTCGTTACTGGGTCGGGCGACCAGACTGGTCAACCGTCGGGCCGGCTGACGCACATCCGGGAAGCTGTGCGGTGGCGAGCACCCATCCCTGTCAGCCCAGCGACGTCCGCGCCACGGATGATTTGACACACGACACGCTGTATGACCGCGCGGCGAGGTCTGGGATGAGCCCCGCCGATCGATTGCGGCTGATGAGAGCGTGCGTCTCGTTCGGCGTCAGGTGCTGGACGTCTACCGGTCGAAGGTGAACACCGCCTGCAGGACGTGCCTGCGGTGGTGGGCGAGGTCGGTGAGCAGGGCCGGCGCCAGCTCGATGGGCACCAGGTCGGTGATCACGTGTTCGCGCATGCCCTTGGCTTCAGCCCGCAGCAGGCGGATGGTTTCAGCCGAGAGGCGCTCCCGGTCCCATAGGTGCATTGTGCCCCTGGGCACCCGCCCGATCTGCGCGCAGCGGATCGCGAGTCCGTTGTGGTGGAACTCCTCCCCCAGCCGCAGGTCCGCCGCGCCGCCGGCGTAGAACGCGAGGTCGATCACGGCGCCCTGGGGCCGCAGCAGTCGCAGTGCGAGCGCGAGGTTCTCGGCGTTGCCCCGGCACTGGAACACGACGTCCGCGCCGCGATCCCGGCTGGCGTGACGCCACCGGGACTTCAGCGTCTCCGCCGGCTCGCCGCCCGGGTCGAGCACCTCGAACCCCAGCGCGCCCGCCGCGGCCTGCCGCTGCGGTGTGGAGTCGACGAGCACGACCTCCTCGGCGCCGTGGTAGCGGGCGAACAAGGCGGTCAGCAGGCCGACCACCCCCGCACCGGTCACCGCGACCCTGCGACCGAGCACGCCGTCGGACAACGACCGCACGTCGGTCCCGTGCAGTTCGGCGGCCGCGTGCAGGAGCCCGTTCGCGCAGATCGGCCCCATGTGGGCGACATAGATCCCGAGCAGCGGGTCGAGGTCGTCCGGCAGGGGCACCACCCGGTCGACGAACGGGTCGACGCGGTAGCCGGAGCGGTGCCCGTAGGTCATCGCCACCGTCGTGCCCGCCGCGACCGCGGGGGCGCGGCTCTCCCGCACGATGGCGACCTCCATGTAGCCGAGTTTGCGGACCGGGTATCCGTCGCCCTCGCCCGGCCGGAACAGGCCCAGCTCAGCGTCCCACCCGGAGTCCAGAAAAGGGTTGGTGCCCTTGAGGAAGCTCAGCTCGGTGCCCGCGGATAGTCCACTGTAGATTGTTTCGGCGCGGAAGGTGCCCGCAGTCGGGGCGTCGGGCGGCTCGGTACGCACGCTCACCTGTCCGGGCGCGTCGATCACCAGCACGCGGTCATCCATTCGGTTCCTCCAGTAGGTGCACCGGCTCGCCGTCCTCGGCGGAACGCGCGAGCGCGCAGGCGAGCCGGTGGGTGCGCAGTGCCTCGGCGTAGGGCACCCGCACGTCGTCGGCACGGCCGAGCACGGCGTCGACGAACGCCCGGTCCGCGGCCCGCTTGGCATCGTCGGGATCGACCGCCTCCCACGCCGGTTCCCGGTCGTCGGCGCGGACCGCGATGCCGTCCTCGGTGATCGTGATCGCGAGACCGTCGGCGAAGACCTCCAGTCCGGCACGCTGTTTCCAGCCCAGCACGCAGGTGGCGGACAGGGTTCCGACCGCCCCGTCCGCGAACCGCAGGGCCGCCGCGGTCGCCCCGGCGACGTCACCGCCCGCCGCGGGCGCACCGGCGACGGCGTGCACCTCGACGACCTCGCCCGCGAGCAGCCGGGCCAGGTCCAGCACGTGCACGGCCTGCTCGATGGCCTGTCCGCCGGACCGGTCCCGGTGCGACCACCACGGCACGGGCGGCACCTTGTCCAGCCATGCGCCGGCCACGAGCCGGACCGGCCGGTCCGCGAGCAGTTCGTGGGCACGCCGCACCGTGGCCGCGTAGCGCCAGTGGTGGCCAACCGCGGTCAGCACACGGGCGTCCGCGACCACGGCGGCCACCCGCTCGGCCACTTCGAGGTCGAGCCCGAGCGGCTTCTCCACGAACATCGGCAGGCCGGCGGCGGCGATCGCCTCCTCGATGCGGCCGTGCCCGAACGGCGGCACGCACACGTACACCGCGTCCACGCCCGCGTCGAGTAGTTCCTCGAGGTCGGCGGCGGGGCGCGCACGCCAGGTCCTGGCGAACTCCGCCCGCCGCGGCTCGTCCGGGTCAGTCACCGCCGCCAGACCGACGTCCGGGAACTCGTTCAGCATGCGGGCATGCCGGTCCGCCACCGCGCCCGCGCCGACGAACCCGACCCCACAGTCACGCACCCGTCCTCCTCGGTCACCGTCGAGAGTCCTCTTCCTATACGACACGGGGATTGCCGGTCCGACCGCGACGAAACGGATCGCGACCAGATGATTCGGTCACCGTGCACGGGGAAGCCCCTTCGCCGTGAACGAGACAACGGCCGGGCTGTCCGACGCAGTCGCGGACTGGTTACCCCGCCGCACCTGGCGCTCCGACCAGTGGCGAGCGGAGGCGCTCGCGACGCGGAAGGACGGTCAGCGGATCAGCGTGGTGATCCCCGCGCGGAACGAGGAACGCACCATCGGCGCCATCGTCACCACGGTGTGTGAATGCCTGATGCGGACGGTGCCACTGGTCGACGAGCTCATCGTGGTGGACTCCCGCTCCACTGACACCACCGCCGCCACCGCCGCCGCAGCTGGCGCGACGGTGGTCGCGCAGGACGACGTGCTCCCCGCGCTGGAGCCGATGAACGGCAAGGGCGACGCCCTGTGGAAGGGGCTCGCGGCCAGCACCGGTGACATCGTCGCGTTCATCGACGGAGACCTGCGCGACTTCAGCGCACGCTTCGTCACCGGGCTGCTCGGTCCGCTGCTCACCCAACCCGGCGTGAGCTACGTCAAGGGCTTCTACCAACGCCCGCTGGTGGACGGCGGCGGCGTGGACCGCGACGGCGGCGGTCGGGTGACCGAGCTGGTGGCGCGCCCGCTGCTCGACTTCTACTGGCCGGACCTCGCCGGTTTCGTCCAACCGCTGGCCGGTGAGTACGCGGGGCGGCGTGACGTGCTCGCGGGGGTGCCGTTCGTCGTGGACTACGGCGTGGAGGTCGGGCACCTGATCGACCTGCTCCACGCCTACGGGCTCGACGCGCTCGGCCAGGTCGACCTCGGCGTCCGTCTGCACCGGCACCAGCCCAACCACCGCCTCGGGCACATGTCGGCGCAGATCCTGCTCACCGTGCTCAACCGGCTGGAGAACACGGGCCGAGTCATCGGCGCGACGCCACCGTCGACCACACTCGCCCAGTTCCTCACCGACGACGAACCCGCCACCGGCTCAGACGCCGGCCCCGGCGGCGGTCAGGTGGCCGGGCTGGGCCGCAGGCTCGTCCTGACCCGCATGTCGCCGGCGGAACGACCGCCGCTGACGACCGTCGAGCAGGCACAGCCATGAGTCTCACCGTGCTCATGAACGCGGGGCCATGGCTGCCGGTGCCGCCGAACGGCTATGGCGGGATCGAGAATGTCGTCGCGACACTGACAACCGCGCTCCGCGAGTTGGGCGTGCGCGTGGTCATGGCCACGGTCGCCGACAGCACGCTCCCGGTCGACGAACGGATCACGCACTTCCGGCACGGCCAGTTCGAGCACCTACTCGAGCCGTACAACCGCGTCTCCGGGCTCGCCCACGCACACCAGCAGCGCGTGCTCGCAGAACTGCGGCGACGCGACGACATCGACCTCGTGCACGACCACCTCGAGGTGGTCGGGCCGAGCATCCTCGCCTGCACAGACGCCCCCACGCTGCACACGCTGCACTGGGATCCGCGGCGGCACGCCGAGTTCTACTCCGCTCTCGACGGCGGACCACACCTGCGCGTCAACGGGGTCTCCCGGGCGCAGCTCGCGACGGCGCCGCCCGCCCTGCGCGCACGCAGCGTCGGCCACGTGCACCTGGCCACCCCGCTCGCCGACGGCGCGGATCGCAAGCCAGTGCCGCGCAAGGAGGACCACGTGGTGGTGCTCGGCCGGATCACCCCGTGCAAGGGCCAGCACGTCGCGATCCGGGTCGCCGCCAAGGCCGCGTTGCCGCTGGTGCTCGCCGGCCCGGTCGGGCCCTGCCGCGACCAGGCCGAGCTGGACGAGGCGTTGCGCGGCAACGGGAACGCGGCCGCGAACCCGGACGTGCGGTACTTCCTCGAGGAGATCGCACCGCACGTCGACGCCACCCGGGTGAGCTGGCCGGGCACCCTCTGCGACACGGAGCGGACTCGGCTGGTCGGCACCGCACGGGCGGCGCTGTTCCCCATCGAATGGGACGAGCCAGGCGGCACGGCGGTGATCGAGTCACTCGCCCTGGCCTGCCCGGTGATCGGCTACCGCCGCGGGTGCCTGCCCGAACTCGTCGACCACGACCACACCGGACTGCTCGCCGACCCCGGCGACGAGGACCAGCTCGTCGAGCAACTCCTCGCCGGCAAAGGGATAGACCCGGCCGTGTGCGCTCGCGAGGCCGCGCGGAGGTTCACGCCACGTGTCATGGCGCGGCGGTATCTCCAGCTGTACGAGCACATCCGCACGAGCACGTGCTGACCGACCACGCCTCGCGCTCGTGCGCGGGCTGGTCGATCAGCACGCGTAACCGCATTCCCGAGCTCACGGGTTGATGGCCGGCAAACGCGCTGAGGGTCGAGATCTCGATGCGCGCGGGCGTGGTCGATGATCAGTTCACCATCCAGGCTCTTGTTACCGCTTCCGGTGCGCGCGGGTGTCCTCAGACGGTGCGGGCGCCGGTTTTGGTGGTGAAGCGGAACTCGAGGGTCACTGGCAGGGAGGTGAGGTCGAGTGCGTTGCGGAGGCGAGGAAGGCCGTGGGTGTTGAGGCGGTGGCGGATATCGGCGAGGTCCGCATCGTGTTCGGTGGTGACGACCACGGCGAGTGTCGGAGCGTGCTGGGTGCCGGTGAGGTCGGCGTGCGCGGTGCGGATGCCGGGATATGCGGTGATATCGGCGACGAACGGTGTGGCAGCGATGCGCAATGGACCTGGATCCCGAGGTCAAGCGGGTCATTGCTCTGCTCCGGTTGGGGAGTCCAAACGGGCGCGCCCGACGGGACTTCCGACCCAGGTCAGACGCGCGGGCAATGCCCACGCGTCGACCGTCGTTGGGCCCTTGTGGCCGTGCGTGTCCCTGTATTGGTTGGAGGGGAAGGGTGAGGAGCGTGCCATGGCCCACGACGACGAGTTCATGCGAACGAGCGACGCCTTCTCGTGGTACCAGGAGTCCGATCCGGCGACGCGCGCCACCATCGTCGCGGTCGTCTGGCTCGATCGGGCGCCGGACCTGGAACGCCTGGTCGAACGGGTGGGCGCGGCGAGCAAGTTGGTGCCGCGCCTGCGTCAGCGGGTGGTGGAGCCGCCGGCACGCATCGCCGTAGGCAGGGGCTGCTGCTGGCCGAACTTGTCATGGGCCACAGCCGCGTTCACGCACCGACCGGGTGGATTCACGCGTCCCCGGTGCGTCTGCCCGTTCAGCGCACAACTGGTGGGCAAAACGGGGCAACCCCGGCGACGACGCTCCATCCGGCGGTCGTGGCACGGCTGTGTTTGCGCTTCTTACCGGGAGCCGGTGCTGATCCTGTGCGTTGGCTCCGCCTGGGCTGCGCCGACATCGGCGGTCACCGCCCGGGTCTGTCCCGAGGCGGGCCCGAACGACCGGCAATGGCGCCGGCGACTACCCAGCGATGTGGAAGCACAGATCCGCCGGCTGCACCAAGCACGTGGCAAGTGATAACGACGAGCAGCACGTTGTCAAGATCACCGGGCTCACGATGGGCGGTCGCCGCCGGCCTTGCGGTGCGCTGGCACCGCGTCCGTTTGGTTGGCGGTGTCGGTGTCAACCGGGTGCAGTGGTGTGTGGTCGCGTCGTGGTCGATGTGTCTGGTTGGCTCGCGCGAGCCGGAGACATGCTCCGGGCCGCCCCACGTCTGGTCGTCGCGCTTATTCAGTCGATGCTTGGCCATGGCTTCTCCCAACGACGTCCCTTCGAACACCCGGTTCGGCGGCAGCTCACACGGCCACGCGGTCGTCAGGGGCGGTGACCGACGCCGGTGCGCAACTCGTGCAGGCGCCCACCCTTGACTCGCGGGGTCAACGGTGGTGTCGGCATGCCGGCCCCCTCTCGCAGTCCGTCCAGGAACTCGGCAATCACGTCGGTGGACCTGTGGCGTGGCGTCCAGCCCAGCTCTCGTCGCGCCCTGCCGGTGTCCATGAGCGGTAGCCGCAGCACCGCGTCGAACAGGTCCGGCGTTGCGGGTACCGCGTGCAGATGCCAGGCGGCCGCCAGCGGAGCACGAAGTGCCCACCGCGGCGTCGGTACGGTCCGCGCGCCGAGGATTTCAGCGAGCACCGGCGCGTCGAGTACTGGTTCGGCGGCGAGGTTGAACGCCCCGTGGACCTCACCCAGCGCCGCCAAGCGGTAGGCCTCGGCGGCGTCGGCGGTGTGCAGCGCCTGCACGCGGAGCCCGGAAACGTCGGGCACGATCGGGATGAGTCCTGGCCGCGCGAGGCCGCCGGCGAACAAGGGACCGGCGAACAGGCGTCGTTGTTCGGAAGCCGACTCTCGTTTGAACAGGAACGCCGGCCGCATCCGCACCACCCGGATGCCCGGGTTCTGCGGGACGAAGCTGTCGAGATAGCGCTCCAGGTAGGCCTTCTCCCGAGTGTAGGCGGCGGCCGGCCAGCCATGGGTCGGCCAGCTCTCGACGACCCGGCTGTCCTTGGGCCCAGGTGAGTAAGCGCCGACCGACGAGGCGTGGATCAGGGCCGGCACACCCCGTCTGGCGACAGCCTCGAAGGTGCGGATGCTGCCCAACACGTTGGCCCGCCAGGTGGTGACCGGGTCTCGGGCCGGTTGAAACAGCCAGGCGAGGTGGATCACCACGTCGGCGCCGGCCACGAACCGGTCGAGGTCGTCGTCCTCGGCCAGGTCAACGCGGGCCCAGTCCAGTTTCGGACACGACCACCGCGGTTCCCGACGGGCAAGTCCCAGGATCGAGGTGACCGAGGGATCCTCGCTGAGCGCCTGCACCACGCTGGTGCCCACGTTGCCGCTGGCGCCGGTGACCACCACCCGAAGACTCTGTGGCTGCCGTTCCTCGCTCATGACATCCCCTCGCAGGCTCGGTGATGCCGCTCGCGGTCACCCTGTGACATTGACTCGCTCGTAAGCTCGCTCATGGGTTCTGGTCCCCTTCGGTGCCGTGCACGATCTCCACGGGTTCGACCTCGCCACCGAACGCTTCGGCCGCCGCACGGACACGCAATCGCTCCAACTGGTCGATCTGCCGGCGGGCGCGGCCGATCAGCTCATCGAGCCGAGTCGAATCGAGTCGCGAATCCGTTTCGGCGCGCACCCGCAGCGTCCGCCAGCCGGCGGACTTGCCCTCCACCCCGAGCCGCATCGCCTCCAGTTCGACGACGCGGCTCAGCGGAGACCGGAC
This sequence comes from Actinophytocola sp., assembly GCF_009379765.1. GTDB lineage: Bacteria > Actinomycetota > Actinomycetes > Mycobacteriales > Pseudonocardiaceae > Actinophytocola. Next base: position 28,502 of record NZ_WHTD01000048.1, read on the forward strand.
GACCAGCCGACCGTTGAGCTTGAGCCGGCTGACCTTCTCCACGGCCCATGCCGCCCAGGTCTTGTAGTGGCGGACCGGCACGTCCAATGCGGTCATCATGTCCAGCAACGCCGCGCGGTCCTCGGCGACCTCGCTCGCCAGCCGCTGGAGCACCTCTCCACCGGCCCACTCGCGCTCCGCACCAGCCAACCTCCTGGCCAGCTCACCGCCGCCGACGGCGCCCGCCAGATGGTCATTCAGGTAGATGCCGAGCAAGGTGTTGTCGTTGAGAGCAGCAGCCATGCCAGTGGCGTACCCGCCACTTCGAGGCCTAATCCCGACGGGGCACGAATAGCGCGGCGCATGGCGGGCAGCCAACACCGACTGTCGATTCCGGTCGCGGCCACTGAGTCACGGGCGAGGAAGCCGACCCTCAGCCGCTGCTAATCCGACCCGTGTCACAGGGAACCGATTGACGGCTGCCGCGCGGACCTCGTCCTGGCGTGCGCCGCGCGTGGGGCGGCCGAGGGTCGGTTCCGGCGCGTTGATCTCGCCGGGTTCCCGGTCCTTTCGAAGTCCTCGCCACCCGGAGTGCCGCAGCCTGCGGTCGCTGCGGGTGGACTGCCGGTAGACGACTTCACCGACCAGTACCGGCTCGACCCCAGTGCGCGTGCCGGGCGTCCTCTCGCGGCGGCTCGGTCGTGAACGGGCATGTCGGGCGCTCCAGTTTGTAGATTCCGGACTACGGAATTCGGGTCTGTTGATCGTGAGAGACGCTGTCGATGTCGGCCGTGGTCTCGCGCAAGGCGTCGACCAGCTCTTTGATCCGTGACCGCGGCAGCGGGCGCTCGGCGCGGCGACGGCGATCGAGGCGACTACGCGCGGTATCCGATGTCGGATCGACGAGGACGACCGGCGCGCCGGGGAGTGGATGTCCGACCGACCCCGGCCGGACCTCCGAACCGGGTGTGTTGCCGATCAGCGCGGTCGTCTCGGTTTGCCCGAATCCGTCCCTGATCGTCAAGCCCCACGCGGCCCGGATCTGCTCGATCACCTCAGGGTTGAGGGGTTCTCCCGCCGCGGCGAGCTCGCGCAGCGTCCCGGGGCCGCTCGAGAGGTCCGCCTTGATCAGCATGCGCCACACGGTGGGCGGGGCGCAGAAGGACGTGACCTCAGCCGAGCGCAGAAGGTCGAGCATCGAACGTGCGTCGAAACGGGTGTAGTTGTAGACGAAGATGGTCGCCTCGGCGATCCACGGGGCGAAGAAGCAGGACCAGGCGTGCTTGGCCCAACCGGATGCCGAGATGTTGAGGTGCACATCCCCCGGTCTGAGACCGAGCCAGTACATGGTCGTCAGATGGCCGACGGGATAGGACGCGTTGGTGTGCTCTACGAGCTTCGGTTTGCTCGTCGTTCCCGAGGTGAAGTAGAAGAGCAGCGGGTCCGTTGTGGCCCGTCGGGGATGCTCGACCGGGTCCGACGCTTCGCGGCGTGCCTCGCGGATGTCGGACCAACCTTCGGGCGGACCGTCGCCGGTTCCGACGCGGAGTCGAATGAGGTTTGCGTCGATGTCGTCGAACTTCCAACAGTCGTCGGCGTTGCAGACGACAACGCGAACGTCGGCGCGGCTGATGCGGTCCGCCAGGTCTTCCGGTCCGAGCGCCGTGGTCGTTGGCACCACGATCGCGCCGATCTTCATGATCGCGAGCATCGTCTCCCACAGCTCGACCTGGTTCCCGAGCATGACGATGACCGGGTCGCCACTCTTCACGCCGACGCCGCCGAGCCACCTGGCGAGCTGGTTCGAGCGCTTCGCCATCTCGTCGAACGTGTACGCGACATGGCTACCCGACTCGTCCGCGATGACGAGAGCGGGCGTGTGGCTGTCCTGAGCGATGCGGTCGAACCAGTCGTGTGCCCAGTTGAACCGCGCTCCGACGTCGGGCCACTCGAAGTCGGCGACAGCGCGATCCCTCTGGCCGCGCAGGGCCAGCAACGTGTCCCGGGCCTCACGATACGTCGGGCGGCGTGGTGCACCCATTCCTACCTCCGATGCGGGTGTCTGGTGAGCCTGACGCATCAGGCCAGTTGCTGGTGGTGCGACCAGGTGATCTTCGCGACGCTGGAGTGGCCTCCCGGGCCGCCCGCGGCCAGTACGAGGACGTCCTCCGGCTTGTCGAAGACCGGCACCCAGTCGTCGTCACTGGCAGACCGCGGGAACAGGCGGTCGCCGGTGAAGGCCTGGGCACGGACGTCGCCGACACGTCGTCCGCTGTGCTTGGCGATGTACTCGCTGACGTCGTTCTTGCTCCACCCGGCGTTGGCGATGTGGTTGCGGTGGTCCTCACCGAGCAGCACCGCCGCACGCCGGCCGATGCGCTGGAACAGGCTTTCGTCCTCCCGGTTGAACGGCGCGTTGTACTGGGTGGACAGTGAGAAGAACTCGACGATCGGACCCAGCACGGCCTCCGGGTCACGTGCCTCGAGGTGGTTGATCTCGAACGGATGCCAGGAGCAGGCGACGAATGCGGCGCTGTCGTCGGCGTTGTAGCCCGCTTCGACATGGAACGGCTGCCAGGGGCTGTTCTCCTCGTCTTCACCGATGACCCATCCGTACCGGTACGCCGAGCCCATGGTCGCCCTGTCGTACAGGCCGATCTTCGCTTGCCAGAGGTTAATGAGGCAGAGGTGGATGGCCCGACCGATCGTGGCGTTGGCGCGTGTCCCAGGGCCCATCACGCTCATCCGGGTGTTGACACCGAGCCTCGTACGGATCGGTCCGTTGAGAACTACCAGCGGCGCGAACGACGCTGTGCTCACAATCCATTGCGGACCCTCGAGAACGATCGAGTCCATGGCGGCCAACACGATCGGGAAGTAGTTCGGCCGGCATCCGGCCATCACCGCATTCACGGCGACATCGCGGACTGTCACGGCGCGGAGAGGACTGTCCTGGGCGTCGGAGCGGGTGCTGGGGGCCAGTTCGTGCCTGCACTGTCGCCACCACGGCAACGGGGTGTGATCTACCGGGCATCGGACTATATGGTGGACCGCGCGCTGGCGGGCGACGGCCCGCTGCGCGGGGCGACCGTCTCGAGCGCGGCCTGGGACACCGTTCTCCTGCTCGCCACCGATTCGCAGTCGCTGGCCGTTGGCCTGGCCGTCCAGGACGCTGGCCTGTTCGATATCGCCGCCAACGCCTACTACCAGGCCGCCAGGAACAGTCCGATCGGCCGGTACGACTTCGCGCACACCATGGCGCTGCACGAGGACCTCGAGCGGGCCGAAGCGGCGTTTCGCGGGCTGTCCGCGGCCGGCGATACCAACGCCACGGTGCGGCTCGCCAACCTGCTGAGTGATCAAGGTCGAGACAGCGAGGCGAAACTTCTCTACCAGGGCGCCGCCCGCGCGGAGAACCTTCGCGCAGAGGCCCGCATGGCCCTGCTGTACGGCAAGCACGGTGGTGGTGCGGAGCGCGACGAGTTCTACCGCCGGGCCGCCGACGACGGGGACACGGACGCCATGGTCGCCCAAGCCCGAAGGGCCACGGCCCAAGACGTCGAGTCGCTGTACCGGCGTGCTGCCGACGCAGGAAACATCGATGCCATAATCGGGCTCTCCCTTCGGCTCATCCGGAAGGGGCGCACGAGCGAAGCTCAGGAATACTTCGAGCGGGCGGGACGCCCATTTCCGCTACCGTGACAAGGCCGAGGTGGAGGTGAAGAAAGCCGCGGCGTTGCTCCAACGGCTTCCACCTCCCGCTACCCCGCCGACCTCCTCGGAACGCTCGTTATCGAGCTGGTCCCACAGGCTTGTCCGGCGCCGGTGGACACCGCCGCCCACCTCCGGACGGCACCGGCCAAGATCCGAGGTTATGGCGCCATTCGCCGGGTATCCGAAGCTCCCAACAGAGCCAGGAGGCCCAGATGACTCAGCCAACCGGCGGCTACGTCCCGCCGCATGGAGAAGAACCTCAGTCCACCCCGGAGGTCGCGAGGAACGAGGCGTTCGATGTCGCCCGTACCGCGGCGCAGAGCGGCGGTCAGGTCGGCGACACCGCCGGCGAGCAGGCGAAGCGCGTCGCCGCAGAGACCGCCCGGCAGGCCAGAGACCTGATGCAGGAAGGTCGGGACCAGCTCGTCGACCAGGCCCGGGAAGGACAGCGCAAGGCTGCGAGCAGCATGCACACGCTGGCCGACCAGCTACGTGACATGTCCCAGAAGGCCGATGGCGAGGGCCTCGCGCCTGAGATGGTGCGCCAGGCCTCGGACCGCACGCGCAGCGTCGCGGCCTGGCTCGACGAGCGCGAGCCCGGCGCGCTGCTCGATGAGGTGCGCCGCTTCGCCCGCCGCAAGCCCGGCATGTTCCTTGCCGGCGCCGCCGTCGCCGGCGTGCTCATCGGCCGGCTCACCAGAGGCGCGGTGGCCGCCGCGCGCGACGACTCGAGCCCGGGCGAACGCCGCGAACCAGTCGCCCGGTCGATGCCCACCCCACCACCGGTGACGACACCGGACCCGTACGCCGAACCCGCCCTGGGCGCGGTTCCGGGACAGCCCGTGGCCGGGCCCGGCTACGCAACGCCGCCCCCACCACCGCCGGTCACGCAGCCCGGAGCGCCGACAGCGGCACCCGGCCGGCGCCCCGGACCGGTGACCCGATGACTGGCCCGGTGATGCCGCCGACGCCGTCCACGGTTCCCGGCGGCCCAGCCCCGGGAGACCCGGACGTCGAACACACGTCGGTCGGCGAACTGCTCGGCGACATCTCCCGCGACCTGTCCACGCTCCTTCGTCAGGAACTCGCTCTGGCGAAGGCCGAGGTCAAGCAGGAGGCGGCCAAGGCGGGCAAGGGCGCGGGCATGCTCGGCGGCGCGGGTTTCGCCGGATGCATGGTGCTGCTCTTCCTGTCCCTCGCGCTCTGGTGGGCGCTGGCCAACGTGATGGACGAAGGCCTCGCCGCATTGATCGTCGCGGTCCTGTGGGCCGTCGCCGGAGCCGTTCTCTACGCCATCGGTCGCAAGCGCCTGCGCGAGCTCAACCCCATGCCCGAACGCACCGTGGACACCCTCAAGCAGATGCCGGATGCGATTACCCCTCACGAGGAGAGACCATGACCACGCCCAACGACCCGGACCGGCTCCGCCGCGACATCGAACGCACGCAGAGAAACCTGAGCTCCGATGTGGACAGACTGACCGAGAAGGTGACGCCCGGACGCATCGTGCACCGCAGGGTCGACCGCGCCCGCCGCGCGATGACCACGATGCGCGACCGGGTCATGGGCACCGCGTCGAGCGGCGCAGCCACGGCCGGCGGCACCATGTCCGACACGATGGTCACCGCCCGCGACAAGATCGGCGACGCGGCGTCGTCGGTCGCCGAGGGCACCTCGTCGACGGCGTCCAGCGTGGCGCAGACCGTCGAGGAGGCGCCGCAGGCCATCCGCCGCGGCACCGAGGGCAACCCACTGGCCGCAGGCCTGATCGCGTTCGGCGCCGGCTGGCTGCTGTCCTCACTGATGCCCACCAGCAAGGTCGAGCAGCAGCTCGCCGAGCAGGCGAAGGAAGCGGCGCAGGAGTACGGGCAGCCGGTGGCCGAGCACCTGGGCCACGCGGCCGAAGAGGTTCGCGACAACCTGCGCGAGCCCGCACAGCAGGCCGTCGAGTCCGTGAAGGGCACCGCGTCCGATGCCGCGAGCACGGTCGCGGACGAGGCGAAGGACGCGGCCAGCGACGTCACCGACCGCGCCCAGGAAGCGAAGTCGACCGTCCAGCGCGAGTCCTGACGCAATCCGGCCGCCCCCCGGACCGGCCCACCGGAGCCGGTCCGGGCATCGTTGGGACGTCGACCTCGGCCCGCGATCGGTTGATCACGTGGCGTACCAGAGTTCTCGGGCAGCTGCCCCGCACGGCTCGCGTGTTTAGGCCGCGAGCTGGCGGGAATCGCTCGCACGGGACCACGAGGGTGGAGGTGGCGATGAAGGCCGTTGTGTGGCACGGCAAGCGGGATGTCCGTGTGCCGGCCGAGCGACTCGTGGCGCCGAAGCTGCCAGAGCCACGCGGGCCGCTGTCCGCCGCGGTGATCGCGACGCTGCGGCAGGACCCGCCACCCGGACCGATGCCGCTGATGGAGGCCGATCGGGCCGACCCGTACGGTGAGGACCTCACCCTCGCCCTGCACGTCTGCTACGAGCTGCACTACCGCGGGTTCCGCGCGGTGCACGCGGACTGGGAGTGGCAACCTGACCTGCTCAGCCTTCGCTCGGGCTTGGAGCACACGTTCCTGGCCGCCCTACGCTCCGATGTAGATGGTGGCGATGATGTCGTCGCCGCGCTCGACCCGCTGCTCGTGGAGCCGGTACCCGGCGACGGCGTGACCCATCGGCTGCGCGACACGGGCACCCTCGAGCAGGTGCGGGAGTACTTCGCGCACCGCTCGATCTACCACCTCAAGGAAGCCGACCCGCACGCCTGGGTGATCCCTCGACTGTCCGGGCAGGCCAAGGCATCACTGGTGGCGGTGGAGTTCGACGAGTTCGGCGGCGGCCACGCCGATCGGATGCACGCACAGCTCTTCGCCGACCTGCTGGCCGGCGCCGACCTCGACCCCGGCTACCTGCACTACCTCGACCAGGTCCCGGCTCCGGCGATCGCGGTGGTGAACCTGATGTCGTTGTTCGGCCTGCACCGCGGCCTGCGCGGAGCATTGGTCGGGCACTTCACCTCCGCCGAGATCACCACCGCACCCAGCGCCCACCGGATGGCCCAGGCGCTGCAGCGGCTACGCCTGCCCGATGCCTGTGTGCGGTTCTACACAGAGCACATCGAGGCCGACGCGGTGCACGAGCAGGTATGCGCCGCGACGTGCTCGGCGACCTGCTCGACCGCGAGCCCGACCTGGCCGCCGACGTCGTGCTCGGTGTGCGGGCCACCGAACTGCTCGAACAGCGGCTGGCCACCCACCTGATGACCGCGTGGGACGCCGGCGTCACGTCGCTTCGTCAGCCGCTGCGCTGAGGAGACCCGGTGCGCACTCGACGCCGGTGACTGGTGTCGCACAACGGGTAGCGCTTGCTGCGCCGGCACGTGCACACCGCGACGAGGAACCGGTCCGACCGCACCGGCGTGCCGTCGTCGAGTACCACGTCCACCGGGCCCTCGAGCAACAGCGGGCCGCCGCTCACCTGCACAGCCCTGCGCACGTCATGCTGCCCGTTCGATTCGGTCACCGCGGATCACCACCAATTCCTCGTGCCGCTGCCCGACATCGATCAGACCGCCGTCCTCCAAAAACGCGACCCGACCGCGCAGCACCGGACCGAACGGCTCGATGTGCCGAGCGACCACCGACGCCTTCAACCCACCGCCCCGCAGCTGATGCAGCGTCCGATCCACACCACACAGCTGCGAGTGAACGATCAGCACCATGCCGCCCGGCGCGAGCAGCAGCGGCGCCAACGCAGCCACCCGGTCGACCATGGCCCGCCCCTCGCGCCCGGCGTCCCACGCCCTGGCCCGGCCCCGGCCCGGCGGACTCGGTAGCTCGCACGGCACATACGGTGGGTTGGCCACGATCACGTCGAACAGGCGCTCGGCCGCCACCTCCAACGCATCTCCCCACCGGACCTGGATAGGCAGCCCCCGCGCCCTGGCGTTGCACCACGTCGCCAGTGCGGCCCGTCGCGACACGTCCACCGCCAACACATCACCAGCACCGGCAGTGGCCGCGGCTACAGACAGCGCACCGGTACCCGACCCGACGTCCAACACCCGGGCGCCGTCCGGAATCGCGGCCTGCCGGAGAGCGTCAACCAACAACCATGTATCCGCTTGTGGCCGGTACACACCCGGCAGTCTGATCAGCATCGCGCTGGATACCTCGTCCACAGCAACAGAAACACGCCGCGGTCCGTTGCGTACTATCCGGACTGCTCGGTCGTGTCGTGTGGGGTGCCGACCGGCTTGGACTCCGGTGACCCGCGCTGTCGCAGGTAGACACTGAACACGGCCATCGAGCCGATCGCCAGGAACTCGGACTGCCAGTTCTGCAGCGACCGGTTCCAGAAGTCTGCGCTGGCCACGTACTGCGCCCAGGACACCGGGTCGGTGAGCTGGCTGAGCTGTTCGGCATTGAAGGCGCTGAGCCCGGCGATCGACTGGGCCAGCCACGACAGCAGGAACAGCCCGCCCATCACGATGCAGAGCGAGCGAGAGAACACGGCGGTGCGCCACCCACCGGCCCGGGCCCAGTTCGGTGACCGTGCGGTGGCGTGCCGCCCGACCCGCTGCTTCTCGTCGGACTCGTGCCCGATCTCGTCGGGGTGCTTGGACTCCGGCGAGCCGCGTTGAACCAACCACACCGTGGCGAGGATGTAGAGGAAGAACTGCAGGTACTCCGACTGCCAGTTCTCCGCGACGTCGACGGCGAAGTCCGAGGTGGTGAGGAAGTTCCAGAACGGGACCGGCTGGCCGCCGCCGAGCACCTGGCGATGGTTGAAGTCCGCGTGCCCGGCGATCGCCTGCCCGACCAGGGCGCCGAGGAACGACAACCCGAAGGCGACGCTGAGCCCGTTGTCTCGCAGAAACCGCTTCATCCCCGCCTCACATCCGGAGCAGGCCGACGACGACGAAGTACGCCAGCCCCGCCAGGACCATCCCGAGATAGACCACGAACACCGTCCGGCGCAGCGTTTCCCGCATCACGCCCCCAGCAGGCAGTCGTAGGTGCCGTCCGTCGCGCGGGTGCAGCCGGCCGCGGCCACCCGCCACCCGACGTTCAGCTCGACCAGGAACAGCGTGCCGGTCGACGCGCGTGCCTGCGCACGGTCACCCCACACCTCCACGCCCTCGACCGCCCCACCAGCGATGTCGACCGAGCCGAGCGAGCTCGTACACGGCCCGCCCCCGGAGTACTCCAGGCTCTCCCGCGTGTCCGTCGCGAGCAGCGCACACGCAACGCGGGTGTCACCGTCGCCCATGGCGGCGAGAAAGTCCGTCGCGACGGCCGCCGAGTCGGTCTCGCGCTGACCCGTCCCGCAGCCAACGCACAGAATGATCAACACCGCCACGACACCGAGCCGGTAGATCAGCACCCGGCGATCCTCCGACCGGTGGCAGACGGTGTCAATTCGGCAGGACAGCCGGTTTGAGCGCGACCTCGCCGGGTAGCGGTATAGCGCGACGTTTCCGAGGATCCGGAGGGCACGATGCGCATTCTCGGCATCAACGCGATATTCCATGATCCGGCCGCCGCGCTGATCGTGGACGGCGAGGTGGTCGCCGCCGCGGAGGAGGAGCGGTTCAACCGGCGCAAGCACGGCAAGCCCGCCGTCTCGTTCGCCGCGTGGGAGCTGCCGGAGCAGTCCGCCCGCTGGTGCCTCGAGACCGCCGACCTCGATCCGGCCGACCTCGACGCGGTCGGCTACTCCTACGACCCGGCGCTGGTCGACCACTCGCTCGACGGCCTGGATCCTTCCTGGGAGACGCTGCGCACCACCTACGCGCGCAGGGCGCCGATGTTCCTGCGCGCCGCCCTCCCGGGACTGGACCCGCGGATCGTGCGGTTCGTCCGCCATCACGTCGCGCACGCCGCGTCGAGTGGGCTGTGCGGTCCGTTCCCCGACTCCGCGGTGCTCGTCTCGGACGGACGCGGCGAGGCGACGTCCTACCTGGCCGGCGAGTATCGCGACGGCAAGCTCGAGGAGCTGGCGAGCCAGGCCCTTCCGCACTCGCTCGGGCTGCGCTACGAGGACCTCACTGAGCACCTGGGCTTCCACCGGTCGAGCGACGAGTACAAGGTGATGGCGCTCGCCTCCTACGGCACGCCGCGGTTCCTGCCCGCGATGCGCGAGCGGATCTTCGCCACCGGCGACGGTGGCTTCCACGCGGACGGCATCGAGTGGACGGACCACGCGCCGCGCCGCTCGGCGTCCGGCGAGCTGCTCCAGGAGCACGCCGACCTCGCCGCGAGCCTCCAGCGGCGACTGGAGGAGCTGCTGTTGGAGCTGGCCGAGTGGCTCTACCGGCGCACCGGCCAGTCACGGCTGACGATGGCCGGCGGGGTCGCGCTGAACTGCGTGGCGAACACCCGCCTGTACGCGGAGGGACCGTTCGAGGAGATCTGGGTGCAGCCCGCGGCCGGCGACGCCGGCACCGCGTTGGGCGCCGCCGCGACGGTCGCCACCGAACTCGGCGAGCGGCCGGCGCCGATGCCGGGTGCGGACCTCGGCCGTGGCTTCACCGACGCGCAGCTGCGGCAGGCCCTGGACAGGGCCATGGTGCGCTACGAGCGGCCGGCCGACGTCGCGGTCGCGGCGGCCGAGGCACTGACCGCCGACAAGATCGTGGCCTGGTTCTGCGGTCGGGCCGAGTACGGCCCGCGAGCGCTGGGCCACCGCTCGCTGCTGGCGCATCCTGGCCAGGCGGCGAACCTGGAGCGGCTCAACGACGTGAAGGGGCGCGAGCAGTTCCGCCCGGTCGCGCCGATGGTGCTGGCCGAGCGGGCGGGTGAGCTGTTCGGCCGCGGCCCAATCCCCAGCCCTTACATGCTGTTCGTGCACGACGTGGCGCCGGTCTGGCGAGACCGGGTCCCGGCGGTGACCCATGTGGACGGTACGGCGCGGATCCAGACCGTCGACCGGGCCGACGAGCCGCTGCTGGCTCGGATGCTGACCGAGTTCGAGGCCCGCACCGGGCTCCCGGTCGTGGTCAACACGAGCCTCAACACCGCGGGCCGGCCGATGGTCGACAGCCCGCGCGACGTCCTGGAGTGCTTCGGCGCGAGCCCGATCGACGTGCTGGTGCTCGGTCCGTTCGTGGTGCGCCGGCCATGACCCTCGACTACACCGTCGTCATTCCGACCACCGGGCGGGACAACCTCATCCCGCTGCTGTCCGCGGTGACCGGCTGCGCCGGCCCGCGTCCCGCGGAGATCATCGTCGTGGACGACCGGCCGACCGGCCCGCCGCTGTCGCTGCCCGGCTTCGTGCGCGTGGTGCGTTCCGGCGGCAGGGGTCCGGCGGCGGCCCGCAACGCCGGCTGGCGGCTGGCGCGCACCGAGTGGGTCGCGTTCCTCGACGACGACGTGATCGTCTCCGGTTCCTGGGCGGCCGACCTGGCCGCCGACCTCGACGTGGGACTGGACGTCGCGGCCTCCCAGGCCCGGATCGTCGTCCCGGTGGGCCCACGGCCGACCGACGACGAGCGGGGCACCGTGGGCCTGGAGACATCGCGATGGATCACCGCGGACATGGCCTACCGCAGGTCCGCGCTGGTCGAGGTCGGCGGTTTCGACGAGCGGTTCCCGCGTGCGTTCCGGGAGGACTCGGACCTGGCGCTACGCGTGCTGGCGGCCGGCCACGAGCTGCGCCGCGGCACCCGGCGCACGACACATCCCGCCGCGCACGGCGACTTCCTCGCGAGCCTGCGCCGGCAGGCCGGCAATGCGGACAACGCGCTGATGCGGCACAAGCACGGCCCGGGCTGGCGGCACCGCGCCGCGGCCAGCCCGGGCCTCCTCGGCCAGCACGCGCTCACCACGGTGAGCGCGGCGGCCGGCGCGGTCCTGGCCGGTCCGCGCCGCACCCGCCGGCTGGCCGGCGCGGCCGCGGCGGTGTGGGCGATGCTCACCTGCTCCTTCGCCTGGCGACGGATCCGGCCCGGCCCACGCACCCGGTCGGAGGTCGCCCGGATGCTGGTGACGAGCGTGCTGATCCCTCCGGCGGCCGTGGGCCACCGCGTGGCCGGAGAGCTGCGGGTCCGGCGGCGGTGGACCGACCGGTCCGTCGCCGCGGTGCTGTTCGACCGGGACGACACGCTCATCGCCGACGTGCCCTACCTGAACGATCCCGAACAGGTGCGGCCCGTGCCGGGTGCCGCCGAGGTGCTGCGCCGGCTGCGTGCGGCCGGCATCCCGGTCGGCGTGGTGAGCAACCAGTCCGGGGTGGCGCGCGGGCTGATCAGCCCCGAACAGCTCACCGCGGTCAACGACCGGGTCGAGGCGCTGCTCGGCCCGTTCGACACCTGGCAGGTCTGCGTGCACGGCGACGCTGACGGGTGCCCCTGCCGCAAGCCCGCGCCCGGCCTCGTCCGCCGGGCCGCCGAGGCGCTGGGCGTCGACCCGCGCCGGTGCGTCGTCATCGGCGACACCGGCGCGGACGTCGACGCGGCGGAAGCGGCCGGGGCACGCGGGATCCTCGTGCCGACCGACCGCACCTTGCCCGACGAGACAGCCAGGTCATCGACGGTCGCCGCCACCATCACCGACGCCGTCGACCTGGCCATGAGCCGCCATCCCGAGGGAGGGACGACATGAAAGCCCTGGGCACCGTACTGATCACCGGTGGAGCGTCCGGCCTCGGTGCGGCCACCGTGGACGCGGTACGCGACGCGGGCGGACGCCCGCTGGTCATCGACCGGGTGCCGCCGCCGGCGGACGTGGCGCACGTCGTCGCCGACCTGGCCGACAGCGCGGCCACCGAGGCGGCCGTCGCGTGGCTCGTCGGCCGCGCGGGCGGGACGCTCGACGCCCTGTTCACGCCCGGCGGCACCGACGCGTGCGGCCCGCTCGCCAGCGTGTCCACGCAGGACTGGGAGCGCGTGGTGAAGGTCAACCTGCTCGGCACCGCCGCGGTCGTGCGGGCCGCACTGCCCTATCTCGAACGCTCGCACGGCACGGTCGTCACCTGCGCCTCCACCCTGGGCATCAAGGCGGTGAGCGACGCGACCGCCTACTGCGCCTCGAAGTTCGGTGTCGTCGGCTTCACCCGCGCGCTCGCCGCGGAGACCGCCGGCCGGGTCGGCGTCACCCTGCTCGTCCCGGGCGGCATGCACACCGCGTTCTTCGACGACCGCGACGAGAAGTACAAGCCACCGGCCGACGCGAAGCTGAACGACCCGCGCGACGTCGCCGAGACCGTGCTGTTCGCGTTGCGCCAACCATCCGGCTGCCAGGTGCGCGAGCTCGTCGTGTGCCCGTCGGCGGAGTCCTCGTGGCCGTGACGGGCGAGGTGCTCGTGCTGCGCGCGCTCGGCATCGGTGACCTGCTGGTGGCCGTACCCGCCCTGCGCGGGCTGCGGCGGGCGTTCCCGGACGACCACCTCGTCCTCGCCGCGCCGGCGGGCCTCGCCGAACTGGTCACCCTCGTCGGCGCGGTCGACGAGCTGCTGCCCACGCCCGGGCTCGGCGCGCTGCACTGGCACCGCGACCCGCCGAAAGAGGCGGTGAACCTGCACGGCAGCGGCCCGGAGAGCATCGCCGACCTGCGGGCCACCACGCCACACCGGCTGGTCACCTACCGCCACCGCGACGTCCCGGACGTCGGCGGGCCGCCCTGGCCGGACGGCGGGCACGAGGTCGACCGGTGGTGCCGGCTGCTCCACGCGCACGGCATCGCCGCCGACCCCGCGGACCTCGCGCTGCACCGGCCCGCCACGCCGAGCCCCGCACCCGGCGCGGTGGTGATCCACCCCGGCGCCGCGTTCCCCGCGCGCCGCTGGCCGCCGGAACGCTTCGCCGAGGTCGCACGCAGGTTCGCCGCCGACGGGCACCATGTGGTGGTCACCGGCAGCGACAGCGAGCGCGAGCTGGCCACCCACGTCGCGATCGAGGCCGGGCTGCCGCCGCGGGACGTGCTCGCCGGCCGCACCGGGCTCGGCGAGCTCGCCGCCCTCGTCGCCGACGCGACGCTGGTCGTGTGCGGTGACACCGGCATGGGCCACCTCGCCACCGCTTACGGCACCCCGTCGGTGGTGCTGTTCGGCCCGACCCCGCCGTCCCGCTGGGGTCCGCCGGCGGATCGGCGTCAGCATCGTCCGCTGTGGACCGGCCAGGCCGCTGACCCGTTCGGCACACGTGCGGATCCCGGTCTGCTCCAGCTGTCCGTCGCGGACGTGCTGGCCGCGGTGCCGGCAGGTCGGGTCACCCGGCCCACCTTCTCGTGCGAGTGCTTCAGCGCCGCGAACGCCGTCCGGTGGGCCCGGCGCCCCTCGCCGTAGGTCTCCACCGCGGAATCGTGCGCCGCCGCCCAGGTTCGCCGCATTTTCTTCGACGAACGGCGTACCGTGCTGGGCAATTCCTTGCGTGCGGGCAGGAGACCACACGTCGGCTCGGCCGGCCGCCGAAATCCGCGTGAGCCAAAACCCTTCGCCGTGTGTTTGAGCCGCTTCTCTACGGCAAAACGTTGCCTATGGAAAAGCATGGCCGGGCTCTCGTGGCCAGGTTGGACAGCAACGGCGACGTCCTCCTGGCCGGCCCCGCCGTGCGCGCTGCCGCGGCCACCCACCGCGTCACGCTCCTGTGCGGACCGTCCGGCGAACAGGCCGCCCGGCTCCTACCGGGCGTCGACGACCTGCTGGTCTGGCGCTGTCCGTGGATCGTGGCCGACCCGCCCGCGACGAGGGCCGAGGACCTCGCGACCGTGGTCGACGCGGTCCGCCGGGCGAAGCCGGAGACGGCGCTCATCCTCACCTCCTTCCACCAGTCGCCGCTGCCGCTGGCCCTGCTCCTGCGCCTGGCCGGTGTCCCCCAGATCGCCGCGATCTGCCCCGACTACCCCGGCAGCCTCCTCGATCACCGTCTTCCCGACACCGACCTGCCCGAGCCGGAACGGGCACTGGGCGTGGCGGTGGCCGCCGGTTTCTCCCTGCCACCAGGTGACACCGGCGAGTTGCAGGTCCTCGCGCCGCCGGACGTGTCGCAGCTGGTCGGCAGCGGCCACGTCGTGGTCCATCCCGGTGCGACGGCACCGGCCCGCGTGCCCTCGCCCCACCGAACCCGAGCGATCGTGGCGGCCCTCGCCGAACACGGCCACCGGGTGGTCGTCACCGGCGGGCCGGCGGAGACGGAGCTCACCGCCGAGGTCGCGGGACCGCACGCACTCGACCTCGGCGGGCGGATCACGTTCGCCGAGCTCGCCGGCGTGCTCGCCGCGGCGCGGGTAGTCGTCGTGGGCAACACCGCCGCGGCACATCTCGCCGCCGCGGTCGGGACGCCGGTCGTGTCGCTGTTCGCGCCGGTCGTGCCGGCGATCCGATGGGCGCCCTACCGGGTGGCGCACGTGCTGCTCGGTGACCAGGACGCACCGTGCGCGGGCACCCGGACCCGCACCTGCCCGGTGCCCGGCCACCCGTGCCTTGACACGATCGCTGCGGCCGAGGTCGTCGCCGCCGTCGACTCGATGGCGAGGGCGGCCGCATGAGGGTCCTGCTCTGGCACGTGCACGGCTCGTGGACGACGTCGTTCGTCCACGGAGGACACACCTACCTCCTACCCACCCTGCCCGAGGGCGGCCCATGGGGTCGCGGCCGCAGCGGCCGGGACTGGCCGGACACGGTCGAGGACGTCCCGGCCGCCACCCTGGCACAGTCCGACGTGGACATCGCGGTACTGCAACGTCCCGAGGAGCTGGCGATGGCCGAGGAATGGCTCGGCCGGCGCCTCGGTACCGGGGTTCCGGCGGTGTACGTGGAGCACAACACGCCCAGGGGTGACGTGCCGAACACCCGTCACCCGCTGGCCGAGCGGACCGACATCCCGCTCGTCCACGTCACCCACTTCAACCGGCTGCTGTGGGACTGCGGGCGGGCCCCGGCCACGGTGATCGAGCACGGGATCGTGGACCCGGGGCACCGTTACACCGGCGAGCTCGCGCGAGCCGCCGTGGTGACCAACGAACCGGTTCGGCGGTGGCGGGTCACGGGTACGGACCTGCTGCCCGCGTTCGCCGCCGCCGCGCCGTTGGACGTCTTCGGTATGGGCCTGGACGGGCTCGGCGAGCGGGTCGGCCTGGGTCCGGAACGCCTGGTGACCAAGGGCGATCTGGCACAGGAGCGGTTGCACAGGGAGCTGGCCCGGCGCCGCGTGTACGTGCACACGACCCGCTGGACCTCGCTCGGCCTTTCGCTGCTGGAAGCCATGTACCTCGGCATGCCGGTGGTGAGCCTGGCCTGCACCGAGGCCCCCGCCGCGGTGCCCGCGAACGCCGGGATGGTGTCGGCGAATGTCGACGAGCTCGTCGACACGACGAGAGCACTGATCGCCGACCCCACGTTCGCGGCCGAGAAAGGAAGGCGAGCGCGCGAGTTCGCGCTCGAGAACTATGACCTGAGCGCGTTCTTGAGAAGCTGGGACGCCTTGCTCACCGCGTCAACCAAGGGTCAAGGTGGTTAACCGATGAGAATCGCCATGGTGTCCGAGCACGCGAATCCCCTCGCCGCGCTGGGCGGCGTCGATGCCGGCGGCCAGAACCTGCTCGTGGCGGAGCTGTCCGCGGCCCTGGTCCGGCAAGGACACCAGGTCACCGTCTACACCAGACGCGACGATCCCGAGCCGCCGGACGAGATCGTGACCGCGCACGGCTACGTGGTCGTACACGTGCCGGCCGGGCCGGCACACCACGTGCCGAAGGACGCCCTGCCGCGGTACATGGGCGAGTTCGCCCGGTTCCTGCGTGAGCGGTGGGAGGCCGATCCGCCGGATGTGGCGCACGCGCACTTCTGGATGTCGGGCCTCGCCGCGGTGTCCGCCGGCCGGGTCGCCGGAGTGCCGGTCGTACAGACCTTTCACGCGCTTGGCGTCGTGAAGCGGCGCCACCAGGGCACTGCGGACACGAGCCCCGAGCAGCGGATCGGCACCGAGCGGATGCTCGGCCGCGAGGCGGACCGGATCGCCGCGACCTGTTCGGACGAGGTGTTCGAGCTGTTGCGCCTTGGCGTGCCGCGGGCACGGATCTCCGTGGTCCCCTGTGGCGTCGATCTCGAGCAGTTCAGCCCGGAGGGCGAGGCGATGCCTCGGGGCGGGTTCGCGCACCGGCTGGTCTCGGTCGGGAGGTTGGTGCCGCGCAAGGGTTTCGCCACCGTGATCGCGGCGCTGCGGGCGCTACCGGACACCGAGCTGATCATCGCGGGCGGGCCGGACAAGAGCGAGCTCGGCGACGACGAGCACGCGCGGTTCCTGCGCTCGTTCGCCGAGTCGATCGGGGTGGCCGACCAGGTTCAGCTGGCCGGGCGGGTGTCGCGTGGCGACATGCCGTTGCTGCTGCGCTCGGCGGACGCGGTGGTGTGCACACCGTGGTACGAGCCGTTCGGGATCGTGCCCCTCGAGGCGATGGCCTGCGGGGTGCCGGTGGTCGCCGCCGCGGTCGGCGGCCTGACCGACACCGTCGTCGACCGAGTCACCGGCGCGCTCGTGCCGCCACGCAAGCCCCGCGCGCTCGCCGCGACGCTGCACCACCTGCTGACGCACCGCTCGACCCGAGAGCAAATGGGCGCCGCGGGTAGCGACCGCGCGTGCGCGCGCTACTCATGGGACCGGGTGGCGACGGAGATCACCCACGTCTACGAACGTGCCGTCGGCTCCACCGCCGACGCCACGCGGCGGCCGGCCGACCGAGCAGTCGGGGGTCAACGATGAGGCTGTCGCTGCCCAACCAGGCCCACGACCACCTCGACGCGCTCGGCGACACGTTGCTGGCCCTGCGCCGGCAGGCGTCACACCTGCAGCGGTGGGGAACGGTGCTCGCCCGCCGGCTGTCCGAGGGCGGCCGGCTGCTGGCCGCGGGCAACGGCGGGTCGGCGGCCGAGGCACAACACCTGACCGCGGAGCTGGTCGGCCGCTTCGACGGCGACCGCCCGCCGTTCTCCGCGATCTCCCTGCACGCCGACACGTCCAGTCTGACCGCGATCGGCAACGACTACGGCTACGACGAGGTGTTCGCGCGGCAGGTCGCCGCGCACGCTCGGCCGCTGGACGTGCTGGTACTGCTGTCCACCAGCGGCCGCAGCCGCAATCTCCTGCGCGCCGCGTACGCCGGGATCAACGTAGGCACGTTGGTGTGGGCGTTGACCGGGCCCGCGCCCAACTCGCTGGCAAGCCTCGCCGAGGACGCGGTGTGCCTGCCGGGTGACCCGGCCAACGTCCAAGAGGCCCACCTGGTCGCCGTACACATGATGTGTCGCGCCTTCGAGGCCGCCCTGGCCGACGCGGGCCGAAACCCCGCCGCCTCCTGACCCGCATGAGCGCCGCCCGGACGACGGTCGTGATCGCCACCCGCAACCGGTGCGCGGAGCTCCTGCGCACGCTCGGCAAGCTCGCGGCGCTGCGGCCGCGGCCGCCGGTCATCGTGCTCGACAACGACTCCGACGACGCCACCGCGCCGGCGGTCGCCGCGGCCGCCGAGTCGCTGGGAGAGATCCATCTGATCCGGCTGCCGCACAACGCGGGCGCGACGGCCCGCAACCTCGGCGTGGCACAGGCCGACACCCCCTATGTCGCGTTCAGCGACGACGACTCCTGGTGGGCCGAGGACGCGCTACCCCGGGCGGAGCGGACGTTCGACTCGCACCCCTCGCTCGGGCTGCTGGCGGCACGGACGCTGGTCGGGCCGGACGAGCACGAGGATCCGGTGTCGACGCAGATGGCCCGCAGTCCCCTAGGCCACGATCCGATCCTGCCCGGCCCATCGGTCCTCGGGTTCCTCGCGTGCTCGTCAATCGTGCGCCGGGAGGCCTTCATCGAGGTGGGCGGGTTCAGCTCGGTTCTGCACTTCGCCGGCGAGGAGACGCTGCTCGCCTACGACCTCGCCGCGGCCGGCTGGCAACTGTGCTACGTGAGTGGTGTGCGGGCCCATCACCACCCATCGCTCGTGCGTGGCGACCGGCTGGAGCGGGACGTGCGACAGCTGCGCAACCGCATGCTGGTGACCTGGATGCGCCGCCCGGTGCCGGTGGCCCTACGGGCCAGCTTCGGACTGCTGTGCCAAACGTTGCGCTACCCGCCGGCCGGCCTGGCCGCGGCGGGCACGTTGCTGCGGCTCCCGGCGGCGCTGGCGCGCCGGCGCCGCCTACCGGACGAGGTGGAGGAGTGGATCCGCGTGCTGGACACCTCCCCATGAGCGCGACGGTCGTCGTCATCACGCGCAACCGCCGTGCCGAACTGCTGGTCACGTTGCGGCACATGACCTCGCTGCCAGACCAGATGCCGATCATCGTGGTGGACAACGGATCCACCGACGGCACGTCCGACGCGGTCGCCGCGGAGTTCCCGGCCGTGACCCTGATCCGTAGCGAGCGCAACCTCGGCGCGCTGGGTCGAAACCTCGCGGCCGAGCGGATCCGCACGCCGTACCTGGCGTGCTGCGACGACGACACCCGCTGGCAGCCGGGTTCGCTCCGGCGGGCGGTCGCGTTGCTGGACCGGTACCCGGGCCTGGCGTCGGTGACCGGGCGGTGCCTGGTGGAGCCGTCGCTCGTGGAGGACCCGATCACCCCGGAGCTGCGGGACTCGCCGGTGCCAGGACCGCCGTGGCTGCCGGGGCCCGCGCTGCTCGGCGTGATGGCGGGTCTGTCGATGTTCCGGCTGAGCGCGTTCCGGGAGGTGGGCGGCTTCTCGCCACGTCTGTGGCTGGGTGGCGAAGAAGAGCTGTTCACCATCGACCTGGCGGCCCGCGGTTGGTGGTGCTGCTGGGCGGAGGACGTGGTGATCCACCACGCGCCGTCCCGGGTACGTGACTCGCGCCGGCGCCGGCAGCTGGGGATCCGCAACACGCTGTGGACGTCCTGGCTGCGCCGGCCGGTGCCGAGTGCGTGGCGAGCGACGCGGCGGGTGCTCGGCTCGGCACCGCGAGACCTGGCGACGGTGCAAGCGGTGTGGTGGGCGGTACGAGGGCTGCCCTGGGTGCTACGGGAGCGCCAGGTGGTACCGGCCGAGGTGGAACACGGCCTGTGCCTGCTGGAGGAGTCGCAGCGTAGGTCCGCCGCCCGCCGCTACGTGGGCTAGCCGGGTATTCCGCACATGGGGGTTGATCAACTCGAGTTGGTTGTCGGGTGCGGTACTTGATCATCTTAGGGTGGTGGGGTCGACGCCGAGTAGATCCAGGAGCCGGGCCTGAAGTGGTGAGGGTTGGGGGATGC
>NZ_WHTD01000085.1 GCF_009379765.1 Actinophytocola sp.
CCCTGGTGCAGGGCAACGAACTTCGCGATCCGGCCCAGTGACTCCGCGGCGCGTTGAGCGCTCTGCCGGGTGTACTCAACGCTCTCGGTGAGGAGCGCGCAACGTTCATCGAACATGGCTCAGTTCTACCGGCGACCACCACCTTTTCCTTACACAGCAAGCAGATTCACCCCTGTGGGTTTGAGAACTCGTGTCCCGCACCGGGTTTGCTGTTCAGCTGGTGGTGTGATGCCAGGCGTGTCGGGTTGATCTTGTGGTGTGATCGGGCAGGGTGTCGTTCGTGTCTGAGTTGCTGACGAAGTCGAGTGGCGAGCGGCGAAGGCCGCGGCGTCGCTGGGCTTGATCCTCCCGGCAGGCCGGCAGTCGATCACCACGACGGTCCGTCGGCGAGACGTGCGAAATAGTCCGGAGCGTGCCGGCGGCCGCGGGCGCCGTCGTCCCAGCCCAGCCGCTGTGCGGCTGGGATGCCTCGGATCAACTGGCAGCCGCTGGAGGCCCTGCCCTTGCCAGCCGATCTCAGGCAACGCCGTAGCGGACGTCAGTGAGTGCTTTCCAACCTGCTGGTGAACGTCTTCATCCCGAACTGCGGGCATCGGTCACTGCGGACGAACCGTTTGGCCGCTGGGATGATTGCGCGATGATGGCTGCCAGGCGTGCCCGCCACGAGAACCTCTCGGCCTTCCTTGCATCGCGCAACGACGTCGAACTCGCCGCGCTCGTGGACACCGGGCGGGCCAGCAGCGTGGGTGTGGGCGGCGGCTCAGCAATGCTCGACGTCGGCGGCGCGCCGGTGTTCGCCAAGCGCATCCCGCTGACCGACCGGGAGCTCGCCCATCCGCACTCCACCGCGAACCTGTTCGACCTGCCGATGTTCTGCCAGTACGGCATCGGCAGCCCAGGATTCAACGCATGGCGCGAGTTGGCCGCGAACATGATCGTCACCGACGCGGTTCTGGCCGGCGAGACGGAGTCGTTCCCACTGCTCTACCACTGGCGGGTACTGCCCGGCCGCCCGCCCGTCGCAGCCGAGCACGCCGACATCGACACGGCGGTCGCCGCGCTTGACGGCCGCCCAGCCGTGCGGGCGCGCCTCCAAGCCATGGCCACCGCGTCGTGCAGCCTCGTGCTGTT
Organism: Actinophytocola sp.; assembly: GCF_009379765.1. Lineage (GTDB taxonomy): Bacteria > Actinomycetota > Actinomycetes > Mycobacteriales > Pseudonocardiaceae > Actinophytocola. The sequence goes on from NZ_WHTD01000085.1 coordinate 1,132, forward strand.
CTGCGAGTACATCCCCTACCCGATGCTCAGCTGGCTGCGCGAAGACCCGACGAGCAAGGCCAACACGGTCGAGCAGCAGCTGTCGCAGATTGTGGCCTTCCTGCGCCGCCGCGAGCTGCTGCACATGGACGGGCACTTCGGCAACATTCGCACCGACGGCAAGCGGATCTACCTCACCGACTTCGGTCTGGCCACATCGTTGCGTTTCGACCTGTCGGCCGCCGAGCATGGCTTCGCCCGACGCAACGCCACACACGACGCCGGCTACGCCGCCATGCGACTGGTCAACTGGCTGGTGACCGCGGTATGCGGGGTGGCGGTGCCAGCCGGCGGCGTCCCCACCGCCCGCAACGAATACGTACTCCGGTGCGCCGCCGGCCACGTCCCGGATGACGTGCCGCCGGCCGTGACCGCAATCCTGACCCGGCACGCACCAGCCGCCGCGAAAATGAACAGCTTCTACTGGAGACTGTTCGGCGGCGATGTACGCGCAGAATACCCCAGCTTGTAAGGCAGCCGGGCAGTCCCCGCTCGCCTCCCGTTCATTCGCTCGCCGCCTTCACCGGGTCGGGACAGTTGCCTCAGACACGCTGGCAGTACCTCCACTCGTCTGGCGGAGGACAGCACCGAGCCTGGCAGACCGGACGAGCAGCGAATCTCCTGTGGCGAGAAGTCTTTGAGCGGGCTCCTCCACCTACCGGACCGTCGCTGCGCCGACAGTCAGCCGACACACCGTCAAGATCTTGCCTGTGGACAAGCTCCGGCGGGCCGCCGGCGATCAGCTGATCTCGTCCAGGAAGCGCAGCGCCGCGGTCGCGTTGCTGTGGCGCCAGGTCAGCAGGACCGCCTCGAAGCCGTCGCGCTGGTCCCGCTCCGCGGCGACCGCGTCGACGATCGGGACCAGGACCGCGCGTTGGGCGGCCAGCAGGGCGGTCGGGTCGAGCGTGCGGCGGTTCAGCAGCGCCAGCTTCATCAGCAGGTGTGACCGCAGCCATCGCACGTGCCGCACGGGCGCGGCCAGCCACTCGTCCACCGCCACGGCGCCTTCGGGGGCGATCGTGTAGATCGTGCGCTGGGGGCCCGGTCCGGACTCGACCGCCGATGGTGCCACCAAGGAGGCCTCGGCCAGGCGGGACAGGGCTCGGTAGATCACCGGGCGCGGGATCTGCCACACCCGGCCGAGCTCACCCGACGGCGCGGTGAGCGCGGCTATCGCGAACCCGTGTGTCGGCCCCTCCCGCAACACGGCCAGCACCGTCCACTCCGGCAACGCCCATTCCATTGGCGCGAGAATAGAGCGTCACGCGGGGTAGGTGGTCGTCTCCGTCGCCTTGACCGTCGCCCACAGGCGGGTCCCCGGGGCGAGCTCCAGCTCCGCCACGACCGCCGGGGTGATGTCGGCCAGCACCGGTGGGGTGCCGTCGAGCCGGACGCGCACCGTGTGGGCGTGCTGCTCGATGTCGGCGATCGTCACCGGCCAGCAGTTGCGCGGGCTTCCCTCGGGCTGGGTCGGGTGCAGGCTCACCGCGGTCGGGGGGAACGCCACGTACACCGCGCCGTCGGCCGGCTCGGCCACCGTGAGCCGGCCGCCGCCCGCCACGTCCACCGTGGTGCCCGAGGCCGTGCCGCGGTACAGGTTCAGGCCGACGAGGTTCGCCACGTAGTCCGTGCGCGGCTGGCGGGCCACCTCGGCGGGCGGCCCCTCCTGCACCACCCGGCCGCTCTCGATGATCACGATCCGGTCCGCCAGCACCATCGCGTCCAGCGGGTCGTGCGTCACCAGCAGCGTGTGCCCCGAGTACTCACCGAGGTGCCGACCCAGCTCGGACCGGATGTGCAGCCGGTTGCTCGCGTCCAGCGCGGCGAGCGGCTCGTCCAGCAACAGGAGCCCGGGCTCGGTCGCCAACGCGCGGGCCAGCGCCACCCGCTGCGCCTGCCCGCCGGACAGCGAGCGCGGCCGGGTCCGTTCGAAGGCCGAGAGCCCCACCTTCGACAGCCAATCCCGGGCGCGGGTCCGGGCGAACGCACGGGGAGCCCCCTGGGCGCGCAGTCCGAACGCGACGTTCTCGAGCGCGGACATGTGGTTGAACAGCAGGTAGTCCTGGAACACGACGCCGGCGAAGCGCTCCTCGGCAGGCACGAACACGCGCGGCGGCTCGTCCCACACGGAGTCGTCGAGCCGCACCAGGCCGGCGGTGAGGGGCAGGAGCCCGGCCAGCGTGCGCAGCGCGGTCGTCTTTCCGGCGCCGTTCGGACCGAGCAGGGCGACGACCTCGCCGGGCTCGACGGTGAGCTCGACGTCGAGCCGGAAGCCGGTGTCGCGGGCGATGTGCAGGTCGGCGTGCAGGGTCATGTGATCCCGCTGATCCAGCGGTCCCGCAGGCTCACGAGCACGACAACGGACACCACGAGCAGCACGAGGCTCAGCACGATCGCCGCGCCCGGGTCGGTCTCCAGCGCCAGGTACACGGCGAGCGGCATCGTCGTGGTCTTGCCCGGGAAGTTGCCGGCGAAGGTGATCGTCGCGCCGAACTCGCCCAGCGCCCGCGCCCAGCACAGCACCGTCCCGGCGACCACGCCCGGCGCGATCGAGGGCAGCGTCACCCGGCGGAACGTCAGCCAGCGCGACGCGCCCAGGGTCGCCGCCGCCTCCTCGAAGCGCGGGTCGGCGGCCCGCAGCGCGCCCTCGACCGCGATCACCAGGAACGGCATGGCCACGAACGCCTCGGCGACGACGACCCCGGTCGTGGTGAACGGCAGCGAGATGCCGAACCACTCGTGCAGGTACTGGCCGATCAGCCCGCGCCGGCCGAGCACCAGCAGCAGCGCGACACCGCCGACCACCGGCGGCAGCACCAGCGGCACGGTCACCAGAGCCCGCAGCACACCCCGGCCGGGCAGCTCGCCGCGCGCCAGCAGCCACGCGAGCGGCACGCCGAGCAGCAGGCACAGGACCGTGGCGAGGCTCGCGCACACCAGCGACAGTGTCAGGGCCTGGCCGACCGAGGCGGAGAACAGCTGGCCGGCGAGCGTCGACCACGGCGCCCGCACGAGCAGCCCCACCATCGGGACGACGAGGAACGCGAGACCGACCAGCGCGGGTACGGCGAGGACGGCCGGAAGCCGTCCCCGCCGCCCCCGTCGGGAAGCCTTGCGCTCGCGGGCGTCGGAGCTCACGGTGTCCGCTGGTTCGCTTCGCTCACGGGCCGTCGAAGCCGGCGTCGGTCAGCACCGCGCGGCCCTTGTCCGACAGGACGAAGTCGACGAACGCCTTGGCGCCGCCGGCGTTCGGCGCCTCGGCCAGCGACACGATCGGGTAGTCGTTGACCGCCTCGGCCGCCTCGGGGAACTCGATGCCCTCGACCTTGTCGCCCGCGGCCCGCACGTCGGTCTTGTACACGAGCGCGGCGTCGACCTCGCCGAGCTGGACCTTGGTCAGCACGGCCTTCACGTCCTGCTCGAGCGTGTCCGGCCTGGCGGTCACCCCCGCCGCGTCGAGCGCCTTCTTGGCGGCCGCGCCACACGGCACCTGCTCGGCACACAGCGCGATCTTCTTGCCGTCCTCGGCGAAGTCCGCGAGACCGGTGATGCCACCGGGGTTGCCCGCCGGGACGGCGATCATCAGCGTGTTGCGCACGAACGTCGTCGGCTCGTCGGTGGCCGCGCCGCTGTCGGTCACCTGCGTCATGTTCGTGGGCGACGCCGAGGCGAAAACGTCGGCCGGCGCGCCCTCGTTGATCTGCTTGGCCAGCGCCGAGCTGCCGCCGAAGTTGAAGGTGACCTCGGCATCCGGGTTCTCGGCCTCGAACCGCTTGCCGAGCTCGGTGAACGACTCGGTGAGCGACGCCGCCGCGAACACGATGACCTGGCCGCCGGCGGTGCCGGGCGCCTGCGCCGAGGTGCCGTCCGGCGCGTCGGCGGCGGGCGGGTCCTGAGACCCGCACCCGGCCAGGACCACGGCGGCGAGAGCGGCCAGCGCGGCCAGCGCGGCCACTCGCACGGTTCCAAGCATCATGTCTCCGGGATCTCGACGACGACGTGGGTGGACTTGATCGAGGCGACCGCGACGCAGCCCGGCTCGAGCCCGAGCTCCTCCGCGGCCTCTCTGCTCATGAGGGACACCAGCCGGAACGGCCCTGCCTGCAGCTCGACCTGGGCCATCACGCCGTCCTTGACGACGCGGGTCACGATGCCCCGCATGCGGTTGCGCGCGGACGCGGCGACGGTCACTCCTGGTTCGGGGGCCGCGGCCAGCCGCTGGACGAACGCGGCCAGCTCGCTGCCCTCGACGGCCATCCGCCCGTTGTCCGCCTGCACGACGGGCAGCCGGCCCAGGTCGACCCAACGGCGCACCGTGTCGTCGCTGACCCCCAACAGCTCGGCCGCCTCACTGATCCGCAGCTTTGGCATGCCAGCGAGTCTAACCACGCAAGCTCGGCACGATCCAGGCGGATCAGCAGATATTGCGGAACCGTGCCCGGACGACTAAGGCACATCCCATGGATCATCGCGTACGGGTTGACATGGCTTGGCCCAAGCCCAGCACTGACCAACCGCAACCTCAGGGGAACGTGACGCAAACCAACCACCAACCACCCGAGGTCCCGCACCATCCACCGAAACGCAACCAACACTTTGAATCCCGGGGAGGCGGACTAGCCGCGCACACCTCGCGCATCCGGCTCGGGGTGGCGCTCGTGAACCTGCCGTTCGTGTCGCCGGTCGTGGTCGCCAAGCAGGCCGCCACCCTCGACGTGCTCAGCAACGGCCGGCTCGACCTGGGCCTCGGCACCGGTTGGTCGCCCACCGAGTTCACCGCGACCGGCGCCGACAAGGCACGGCGTGGCGCGCGGGCCGAGGAGTACGTGCGGGTCCTGCGCACCCTGTGGAACGACGACGTCGCATCGTTCGACGGCGAGTTCTACACGGTGCCGCCGAGCCGGATGGCGCCGCGGCCGGTCCAGCCCGGTGGCCCGCCGGTCCTGCTCGGTGGCAGCGCGCGGACCGCGCTGGAGCGGGCCGGGCGGCTCGCGGCGGGCTGGATGAGCCGCAGCCAGACCGACCTGGACCGGATCCACGAGGAGGTCGCCGTCGTCCGCGCCGCGGCGCCCGACCCCGCCGCCGTGCGCGTCGTCGTCCGGGGCGTGGTCCGCGTCGGCGGGCCACGCGAGGGCAGGCTCTCCGGCTCCTACGACCAGATCCGCGCGGACACCGAGTGGCTGGCCGGGCAGGGCGTGACCGAGCTGTACTACGACCTCAACTGGGACGAGCGGGTCGGCAACCCGGCCGTGGCGACGGCGGAGGCCACCGAGCGCGCGGCGGAGATCATCGAGGCGCTCGCGCCCCGCGGATAGTGCCTGGTTCCACTAGATCAGGAACAGTGAACGGCCCAGGGGCGCAGAGCTTGACTCGGCACGGTGGCGGTCGTTGGAATGGGCCGGTGACCGCCACGTGAGTGTCGCAGCGGAGCCGCTGGTCAGTGCGGACTCGGTGACCTTCCGGCTGCCGGACGCCGAGCCCGGCGGCCACCGGGCGCTGGACGGGGCCCGGCTGCTGCCCGACCTGTCCCTGGCCGACACCGGGCTCGACTTCCACGGGCTCGACTTCGACTACGCCGACGACGCCTGGCAGCTCACCCTCGACCGGCCGCCGGTGCGGCGCATGGAGTACAGGTTCCAGCTCCGCCACCTCGCGGGCGACCTGGAGGAGATCTGCGACCCGGGCAACCCGCTGCGCGCGCCCGGCGCGTTCGGCGACAAGTCCGTCGTCGAGTTCCCCGACTACACCGCGCCCGCGTGGCTCTCCGCCGAGCGGGTGGCCGGCGAGCGTCTCGAGGTGGCGGAGCGGGTCACGGTCTGGACGCCCGCCGCGCCCGACGAGCCGCTGCCGCTGCTGGTGGCGCACGACGGTCCCGAGTACGACCGGCTCGCCGGGCTGACGGGGTTCCTCGCGGCGCTCGTCGCGGCCGGCAGGCTCCCCCGCTGCCGGGTCGCGCTGCTCGCGCCCGGCGTGCGGGACGAGGAGTACTCGGCCGACCCGTACCACTCGGCGCTCCTGCACCAGCGGGTCCTGCCGGGTTTGCGGGACACCTTCGCGACCACCGGCCCGGTCGTCGGCATGGGCGCGAGCCTCGGCGGGCTGGCGATGCTGCACGCCCAGCGTGCCCTTCCATCGCTGTTCGGCGGGCTGTTCCTGCAGTCGGCCTCCTTCCTCACCGAGGAGCTCGACCAGCAGGAGAACGGCCGGTTCAGCAAGTTCGCCCAGGTCAACGCCTACGTCCAGCAGGTGCTGGCGGAAGGCACGCCGGCCGAGACCGTGCCCACCGTCCTCACCTGCGGGCTCGCCGAGGAGAACCTCGCCAACAACCGGCAGATGGCCGCCACCCTGGCGAAGCAGGGCTACCCCTCGCGGCTCGTCGAGGTACCCGACGCACACAACTACGTCGGCTGGCGCGACGCGTTCGACCCCGCCCTCGCCGACCTGCTCCGCGACGTCTGGGAGGCCTGATGCGCCGCGACCGGTACGAGACCGGCGGCGGCACGGTCATCGCCTACGGGCACTACGGCCGGCCGTTCCTCGCCTTTCCGTCCGAGCAGGGGCGCGCCTGGGACTTCGAGAGCAACGGCATGGTCGACGCGGTCCGCCCGCTGCTCGACGACGGCCGGGCCAAGCTCTACTGCGTCGACTCGCACGACGCGGCGTCCTGGTCCGACCGGTCGGTGCCGCTCGAGGAGCGCGCGCACCGGCACGGCGTCTACGAGTCGTGGATCCTCGACAACGTCGTGCCCGGCATCCACGCCGACTGCGGCGGCCCGCGGGAGATCGCGACCGTCGGCTGCTCGCTCGGCGCGTTCCACGCGGTCCTCTTCGGACTGCGCAGGGCCGACCTGTTTCCGCTCGCCATCGGCATGTCCGGCAACTACGACCCGTCCTCCTGGCACGGCTGGGGCGAGCGCGGGGACGCCGCCTACCTCACCAACCCGGTCGACTTCGTCCCGAACCTGAACGGCGACCACCTCGACCGGCTGCGCGAGCGGCTGTCGGTGCTGCTGGTCGTCGGCCAGGGCCAGTGGGAGGACTCGACCGGCTCGCTGCCGTCCACCCGGCACCTCGCGGACGTGCTGCGGGACAAGGGTCTGCGGTGTGAGCTCGACGTGTGGGGGTACGACGTCCCGCACGACTGGTCGTCCTGGCGGGCACAGCTCGCCCACCACCTGCCCCGGTTCTGCTGAGGAGGACCCCGATGCCCGACCGCACCGAACACCTGCTGGGTCTGTTGCTGGGGACCGAGGAGGACTGGCCACGTGCGTTCGAGGAGCTGGTCCGCCGGCTCGGCCCGGTGCGGCACCATGGGCAGGAGCACACGCTGCACACCGAGCGGATCACCATCGAGCCGTTCGACCTGCGCGCCACCCCGCGCTACGACCTGGTGATCGACCGGCTCGCGTACTGGTACTACGTGCCGCGCGAGTGGTTGAAGAAGGTCGCGTTGATGGACGACGTGTACCTGCTGAACAGCCCGTTCACCTTCCAGTCGATGGAGAAGCACGCGGCGTACTGCGCGATGATCCGGCTGGGGCTGAAGGTGCCGGACACGTGGCTGGTGCCGTACAAGAACCCGGTCGACAACGCGCGGTACGCCTACACCGCCGCCCGCTACAACCAGCCTTTCGACCTCGACGAGATCGCCGAGCGGATCGGCTACCCGCTGTACATGAAGCCCTACGACGGCGGCGCGTGGCGCGGGGTGTCGCGGATCAAGGACCCTGGGACGCTGCACCATGCCTACGACCGGTCCGGCGAGATGCTGATGCACCTGCAGGCGTCGGTCGAGGGCTACGACGTGTTCGCCCGGTCACTGACGATCGGGCCGGACAGCATGGTGATGAAGTTCCGGCCGGACCAGCCGATGCACGATCGGTACGCGGTCGACCACGGGTTCCTGTCCGCGGCGGCGGGTGCCGAGGTGCTGACGATCTCGCGGCTGATCAACGCGTTCTTCCGGTGGGAGTTCAACTCCTGCGAGAGCCTCGTGGTGGACGGCGCGGTGCATCCGATCGACTACGCCAACGCGTGCCCGGACATCTCGATCACCTCGCTGCACTACTACTTCCCGTGGGCGATCTCGACATTGCTGAGGTGGTCGGTGTTCTGCGCGGTGTCCGGTCGCCGGCCGCGGCTGGACCTGGACACGTCGACGTACTTCGAGGTGGCCGACTCGGACCGGTCCTACGACGAGAAGCTCGCGGAGTACCGCCGGCTGGCCGACGACTACTTCGAGACGCGTCACTACCAGGAGTTCTGCGCGGCCTCACTGTCCGGTGTGGACGACCTGGTACGGGACTGGGTGGCCTCCCCCGCGTTCGACGACCTGCTCGTGGAGACCGTGCGCGGCACGTACCCGGCCGCCGAGCACGACCGGTTCGTCGCCCACTTCCGCGGCCTGCTGGACCTCTGGGTGCACGACAACGGCTGAGTCGCTACTCGTGCAGCCGCGGGTGGAGGACGTAGATTCCGCGCTGCCCCGGAGGCTCGTGATGTATCCACAACCAGTTGGCGACCGCATCGTAGGAGACGTCTTCGGGCTTGGGATCGCCGAGCTGGTAGAACCGGAACGCGGCTGACTCCGGCCGCCACGTGACGAGGTGACCGGCCAGGTCGGTGTTGTCGTGGCTGATGAAGTACTTCACGCCCCGGCGTGGACCGTGACCGCGCGGAAGGAAGGCTCGCCGCCGGCGTCGGTGCACGGCTCGACGAGCAGCACGTGGCGGTAGGTCGGCACCTGGATGTTGGTCGGGTTGATGAAGCTCACCCGCACGCCCTTGTCGGGTGCCTCGTCGAGGTTGTCGTACCAGGAGACGAGCAAGAGTCGTCGATCCTCGTACCGGCCGTCGGCACGAGCGTCCGCACTGCCGGTGATGCCTTGCGGATACCACCTGGTGTGCGGGTCGTCGTCATCCCACAGCAGAAGGCCGGCGTACCGGGGTGGTAGGGGGACCTCCGGCGCGAACAAGCCCTCGCCCGTGCGGTTGCCATCGTCGGCGACCTGCCGCACGCTCGCGGCGGGCAGGCGCTCGTCCAACCGCGCGACCAGCCCGGTGAGGTCGCCGTCGAGGCGAAGCCGGAACCTTCCGGCGTCGATCGGTCCTGCGGCCGGCGCCGCGGCAACGGGTGAGCTCGCCTCGGCGGATGCCCGCAACCTGTGCAGAGCCGATGTGGCGTGAGTTGTCATGGCGCCCAGGGTGCACGGGCCCGCGCCCAGACTCCGCCCAGAACGCGCCCAGGCGGACCCGCAACCAGGGTGGCTGAGGCGTCAGCCGCCGCGGGTGGCGGAGCTCTGGTAGTCCGTGTACTGGTACGGGTTGTCGAGGACCTTCGACTCCGGGATGTCCGGGTTCATGCCCTTGCGCCACTCGTCCTCGCCCAGCTCGCCGCGCAGGTACTCCACCGTCTGCTCGACCTCGCGCCGCGCCGCGGCCAGGTCGATGCCGACCAGCCGGTGCTCGTGCTTGACCACGCGTCCGTTCACCAGCACCGTGTGCACGTCGCCGCGCTGGGCCTGGAACGCCACGTGGCCGTAGGGGTGGAGCACCGGGAACGACACCGGCGAGTGGTCGTTCTTGATCAGCACCACGTCGGCCTTCCTGCCGACCTCGAGCGAGCCGATGTCCGAGCGGCCGAGGGCGCGCGCGCCGCCGCGGGTGGCCCAGTCGACGACCTGCTCGGCGCGCAGGCCGCATTGCGTCACCGTCTCGTTCTTCGCGTGGGCCGCCATGTGCGCCCGCGACCGGTCCGCGCCCAGCGTGGTGCGCATCGCGGAGAACAGGTCGCCGCTCCACCACACGCTCGTGTCCATCGACAGCGACACCGGGATGCCGTGCGCGCGGATGGCCCACGTGGGTGGGTAGCCCTGGCCCGCGCTCTGCTCGCTCTCCGTCGACACCGAGATCGAGCCGCCGGTCGCGGCGATGCGGTGGTAGGAGTCCGCGGACAGCGACGCGGCGTGCACGTAGATCGTCGACGGGGTCATGAAGCCGTTGTCGTGCATCAGCTTGATGCCGTCGTCGCTGGTGGCGCCCCACACGCCGGCGTGCGTGGTGACCGGGACGCCCAGCTCGCGGGCGACCTCGAACGCGGGCTTCTCCGGGAACGCCGGGTCGCCGGTCACGTCGAAGGCCATCTGGAAGCCCAGCATGTCGTCGCCGGTGATGCGGCGGCTCACGAAGTCGCGGAACTCCGGCGCGCCGCTCCACACCGCCGGCGGCTGCTGGATGTTGCCGTACGCCAGCACGAACCGGCCGGGCACCGACCGCAGCGCGTCGACCGCGGCGTCGGCGTACTCGACGGTCTGCAGGCCGTGCGACCAGTCGACGACCGTCGTCACGCCCGCGTCGAGCGCCTCGATCCCGGCCAGCACGTTGCCCGCGTGGATGTCCTGCGGGCGGAAGGACTTGCCGTGCTCGAGGTAGTACCAGACGAAGTACTGGGTGAGCGTCCAGTCCGCGCCGTAGCCGCGCATCACCGTCTGCCACATGTGCCGGTGGGTGTCGATCATCCCGGGCATCACGATGCCGCCGGTCGCGTCGATCTCCACGCCACCGTCGGGCAGCACGAGGTCCGGGCCCACGGCGGCGATCCGGTCGTCGAGGACGAGCACGTCGGTGCCGGTCAGCACCTGGTGCGCGTCGTCCATGGGCAGCACCGTGCCACCCCGGAGGAGAACGGGTCGTCCGGCCACGAAGTCGTTCATCGGTGAACTCCTCATCTGCCACCGCGCGAGTCTGCGGACGACTGTCCGCCCAGCGGTCACTGCGTTCGCTACTCTTGTGAGCGCCGGGAGAAAAGTCAATGCTCCGGCCGGAGGGGAGGCGCCATGCCGCGGAAAGGCACCGGACCAGACTTCATCGAGGCGCTGGCGCGCGGGCTGGACGTGATCACGGCGTTCACGCCCGGCCGGCCCGCGATGTCGCTCACCGAGGTGGCGTCGGCCACCGGGCTGGCCAGGCCGACCGCCCGGCGGATCCTGCTGACGCTGCAGGAGCTGGGCTACGTGCGTGCGGAGGGCGCCGGGTTCACGCTCACCCCGCGGGTGCTCGACCTCGGCGTCGCCTACGTCCGCTCGATGGGGCTGTGGGACGTCGCGCGCCCGCACCTGGAGCAGCTCTCCGCGCGGACCGGCGAGTCCTGCTCGGTCGCCCAGCTCGACGGCTCGGACATCGTCTACGTGGCGCGGGTCGCGGTCCCCAAGATCGTGGCGCTCACGGTGCAGATCGGCACCCGGTTCCCGGCCCTGCAGACCTCGCTCGGCAAGGTCCTGCTCGCGGCGCTGTGCCCGGAGGAGGTCGACGCGGTGCTGGCCGAGCCGACCCGGTCGGGCCTCACCCCGCGGTGGCGGCCCGACCGGGACGAGCGCGAGGCCGAGCTGCGCGAGGTCCGCGCCAAGGGCTGGGCACTCACCGACGAGCAGCTCGTGCTCGGCATCCGCTCGGTCGCCGCGCCGCTGCGGGACGGCTCCGGGCGGGTCATCGCCGCACTAAACGTCAACACCCACGCCGCCGAGACCACCGTCGAGCACCTGGTCGGGCACCACCTGCCGCTGCTGCTGCACACCGCGGGCGAGATCAGCGCCGACTTCGCCCGGCGCGCGGCCGTGCCCCATGTGACCCGCACCGCGGCATCGTGACGGCGTCTTGACGAGCGCGCCGAACGTGGCAGTATCGCGTTGACGGACGATTGTCCGCATTACGGACGGAGACGCATGGCTGGACCGTTGGAAGGGGTGCTCGTCGCCGACTTCTCCCGGATCCTGGCCGGCCCTTACGCGACGATGCTGCTGGCCGACATGGGCGCGGAGGTCGTCAAGGTCGAGGGGCCCGCCGGCGACGACACCCGGACGTGGACGCCGCCGGTGCGCGACGGCGTGTCGACCTACTACCTCGGGATCAACCGGGGCAAGCGGTCGATCGCGCTGGACCTGCGCGACGAGGACGACGCCGGGGCGGCCCGCGAGCTGGCCCGGCGCGCCGACGTCGTGATCGAGAACTTCAAGCCGGGCGGCCTCGCGCGGTTCGGGCTGGACTTCGACTCGGTGCGGGCCGGCAACCCTGGCGTGGTGTACGCGTCGATCACCGGGTTCGGCACGGGTGCCGGCCGCGACGTGCCCGGCTACGACCTGATGGTGCAGGCGATCTCCGGGCTGATGAGCCTCACCGGCGACCCCGCGGGCCCGCCGTACCGGGCCGGGATCTCGGTGTTCGACGTGATGGCCGGCAACCACGCCGTGATCGGCGTCCTCGCCGCGCTCCGGCACCGCGACGCGACCGGGCAGGGCCAGCACGTCGAGGTCAACCTGCTGTCCTCGGCGCTCACCGGGCTGGTCAACCACAGCTCGGCCTACGTCGCGGGCGACGTCGTGCCCTACCGGATGGGCAACGCGCACCCGAGCGTGTTCCCGTACGAACCGTTGCCCACCAAGGACAACGACCTGATCATCGCCGCCGCCAACGACAGCCAGTTCGGCAGGCTGTGCGAGGTGCTCGGCATCCCCGAGGTCGCCGGCGACCCGCGGTTCGCCCGCAACGCCGACCGCACCGAGAACCGGGACCTCCTGCGTCCGATCCTCACCGACCGGCTCGTCACCCGCGGCGCGGTCGAGTGGTTCGACCTGCTCGTCGAGGCCGGTGTCCCGAGTGGACCGATCAACACGATCGACGGCGGCTTCGCGATGGCGGAACGGTTCGAGCTCGACCCGGTCGTGACGGTCGGCGATGGCGACCGGGCGATCCCGACCACCCGGCACCCGATCCACTTCTCCGAGACGCCGGTGAGCTACGCGCTGCCGCCGCCCGAGCTCGACGAGCACGGCGCGGAGCTGCGCAAGTGGCTGGCCTCGCCGAGGGAGGACGACCGTGGCTGAGTACCCGACGGCGCTCGGCGCGTCCTCGCTCGAGCGGATCACGTTGCTGGGCAAGGATCTCGCCGCGGACGTGATGGGCAACGTGGGGTTCGGCGAGCTCGCGTTCTGGCTCGCCACCCAGCGCAGGCCCACCCCGGGCGAGACCCGGGTGTTCGAGGCGGTGCTCGCCGCTCTCGCCGACCACGGGTTCACCCCGACCGCGATCGTCACCCGACTGACCTACCTGTCCGCGCCGGACTCCGTGCAGGGGGCGCTCGCGGCCGGCCTGCTGGGCGGCGGGTCGCGGTTCCTCGGCGTCACCGAGGACTGCGGCCGGTTCCTGCACGACCAGCTCGAGGGCGTGCGGCTGCCGCTCGACGAGGAAGGCTGGGACGCGCTCGCGCTGGCGACCGTGCGCACGCAGCGGGAGGCGAAGCGGTTCATCCCGGGCCTGGGCCACCACGTGCACAAGGACGGCGACCCGCGCACGCCGCGGCTCTTCCAGATCGCCGACGAGGAGGGCCTGCGCGGGCCGCACCTGTCGCTGTTCGCCGCGATCGGCCGGGTGCACCCGCGAGTGCTCGGCCGGACGCTGCCGCTCAACGGCGCGGGTGTCTGCGGCGCGGCGCTCGCCGACCTCGGGCTGCCGCTGGAGCTGTTGCGCGGCTTCGCCTTGCTGGCCCGCACCGCGGGGCTGATCGGGCAGCTCGCCGAGGAGCTGCGCAACCCGGTCGGCAACGAGATCTTCCTGTCGGTGGACCTCAACAACCTGTCCGTTCCCCCCGAGCCGTACGGAGGTTCGCATGGCTGAGCTGGTCGCGGTGATCGCGTCCACCCACCACCCGTTCTACTACCGCGCGAGCACGTCCACCGGCGAGGACCGGCCGCCGTTCGCCGACGAGTGGGTGCGCAAGGTCGAGGCGTTCCGGGAGACGCTGACCAAGGCCCGGCCGGACGTGCTGGTGATGGTCGGCTCGGACCACTTCCACCAGCTGTGGCTGGACAACATGCCGCAGTTCCTCGTCGGCAAGGCGCCCTTCTACGACGCCGACTGGTACAACGAGGAGCGCGAGTTCGGCCTGCCGCGGATGGTCATGCGCGGCAACGAGGACCTGTCCTCCTACATCCTGCGCGAAGGCCTGGACGCCGGGTTCGACCTGGCGTTCTCCAACGAGCTGCGGATCGACCACTCGGTCACCTGCCCGATCATCACCCTGCGCCCGCAGAACGACCTGCCCATCGTGCCGATCTACACCAACATCTTCGCGCCGCCGCTGCCGCAGCCGAAGCGGTTCGTCCAACTGGGACGGACGATCCGCGAGCTGGTCGAGTCGTGGCCGTCCGAGGCGCGGGTGGCGGTGATCGGCACCGGGCACCTGTCGCTCGAGCTCGGCGGGCCGCGCCAGTTCGGGCCGCACGGGCCGGACCCGGAGTTCGACCGCAAGGCCGTCGAGTGGATCTCGACCGGGGACATCGAGGGCTGCTGCGGCGAGGTGACGCTGGAGAGCCTGCACCTACCGGGCAACGCCACGCACGGATTCATGGACTTCATGCTGATGATGGGGGTGGCCGGTGCGGGCCGCAAGGCCGACTACGTGGACACCTACGACCTGTTCCACACGATGGAGGCGTACTTCACCTGGTACCCGAACGGAGCGCGGGCATGAGCAGACTGACCAACCCGACCACCGTGCTTCGCGCGAATGCCGTCCACGCCGAGCGGAGCGAGGCAGGTGCCACAGCATGAGCAAACCAACCAACCCAACCACCCTCCTCCGCGCGAATGCCGTCCACGCCGAGCGGAGCGAGGCAGGTGTCACCGCATGAGCAAACCAACCAACCCGACCACCGTGCTTCGCGCGAATGCCGTCCACGCCGAGCGGAGCGAGGCAGGTGTAACAGCATGAGCAAGTACCTCCTCAACAAGTTCCTGTTCACCGTCGACCGGGATCCCGACCTCGTGGAGCGGTATCGCGAGGATCCACAAGGGACGGTCGAGTGGTGGGAGGCCACGTTCGCCAACCGGCTGCTCAACTGCGCTGAAGCCGAGGCGTCCACGTGGCAGCGGTTCGACGACACTGAGCGGACCGCACTGTCCACTCACGACTACCCGAGGCTCTTCGCGCTCGGCGCGCACCCGTTCCTCACGCTCACGCTGTTCATCGCGATGTTCGAGCGCGACCACGATGGCCTGGGCTTCCAGTTGGAGTACGCGCAGCGGCTCGCGCACATGTCGTTGCCGTACCCGGACATCGCGACCTGATGCGCGCCGCGGAGATCCACGAGCCCGGCCAGCCGCCGGTGGTGGGCGAGCGCGCCGACCCCACACCCGGGCCGGGTGCGGTGCTGGTCGAGGTGCGGGCCGCGCCGATCACGCCGCTGGACCTGCTGTGCGCGAGCGGCACGTCCTACTTCGGCCGCCCGGCCACGCCGTACGTGCCCGGTGTGCAGGGCGTCGGCGTGGTCGACGGGCGGACCGTGTGGTTCCCGACCTCGGCGGGGATGGCGCCGGGAGACGGGAGCATGGCGTCGGTCGCCGCGGTGCCGGCCGACGCCCTGGTCGACCTCCCGGCCGGCGCCGACCCGGTGGCGGTGGCCGCCCTGGGACTGTCCGCGGTGGCCGCGCACATGGCGCTGACCTGGCGCGGTGAGCTCGCGGCCGGTGAGCAGGTGCTGGTGCTCGGCGCCGGCGGGGTGGTCGGGCAGGCCGCGGTGCGGCTGGCCAGGATCGCCGGGGCGCGCCGGGTGGTCGCGGGTGCCCGCTCCCCCGCCGCGCGGGCCCGGGCCACCGAGGCCGGCGCCGACGCCGTGGTCGCGCTGGACACCGACGACGTCGCGGTGCTCGCCGAGCGGTTCGGTTCGGTCGCCGACGGTCCGGTCGACCTGGTGATCGACCCGCTGTTCGGGTCGGCCGCGGCGGCCGCCGCACGGGTACTCGGGGCCGGTGGGCGGCTGGTCCACCTGGGCAGCTCGGCCGCCGAGACGTGCCCGATCGACTCGTCGACGCTGCGCAGCAAGTCGTTGCGGCTGCTGGGTTACACGAACAACGAGCTGACCTCGGCGCAGCGGGCGTCGGCGATCGAGGCGGTGGTGGCGGAGTCCATCGCCGGGCGCCTCGCCGTCGCGCACGAGATCGTGCCGATCGACGAGGCCGCCCCGGCGTGGCAGCGGCAGGCAGACGGGGTAGCGGCGGGCCGGATCGTGCTCACCCCCTAAAATGCTTAGTGGATATCGCCTTCTTCGACGTCGCCGCCAAGCTTGCCGCTGAGCTCTTCCATGTACTTCTTCGAGTTGCCGGAGAGCGCCCATCGCTCGCCGACGAGGTAGACGCCGCCGTAGTCCTGTGACAGGTCCAGCCAGGTCCGCTGCCCCTCGACGGTGTCGAAGTCGACGAGCACGATCTGCTGGGTCCCGTCCGGGGTGCAGCTGGCCTGCCGGAAGTCGGCCGCCTTGCCGGCCAGCAGGGGCGTGCACCCGATCGCGGCGGCGAGCTGTTGGACGGTCATGGCCGTGGCCGGTTTCTTCGGACTGTTCTGTTGCTTCGGTGCCGGGTCCTGCTGGGCGAGGCCGTGCCCGTGCGCGGCGGCCCTGGCCGGCGCGGCCTGTCCCGCACCGCTGACGAGCAGCGCGAGAACGGCCACGAGACCGAGCGTGGCGCACACCATGACCCCGACGGACGCCGCGTACAGCCGGCGCCGCGCCTCAGGCCCTGGTTCGAAGGTCACGAACTCAGATACGGAACGGGCCGCGGGATCGTTCACACCGAGTGGCCGATCGGGCGAGAAGTCCGCCCCCGAGGGCGGCCCCGCCGACGGTTCGGGTGCGCGTGACGGTCGTCTAGCTTTTGCGACGTGTCTCGGCGAAAGGCGCTGATCGCGCTGGTCACGGTCGTGATCATGGCCGTTGTGGGGGCCGTGCTCGTGGTGGTGACCGACCACGGGGTGGCCGGTACGCCGGCCGCCGGTAAGCAGCCCTCCCCCTGGCAGCGGATCGAGAGCATTCCGTCGGAAGAGGACGGCTCGCTCGGGCTCGAGCCGTCGCTCGAGGCGTTCGCCTACCTGTTCGGGGGGTTGCCCGGCGTTCGGACGCCGAGCGGGCCGCCCGAGCCGAAGGGGTTCTCGGTCTCGGGCAGCGGGCCGGTCCGCTGGGTGCTCCACCACTGGGCCGAGCTGACCCCCGAGCAGCGCGTCGCGGTCGGCGCGGTCCTCGCGCCCACCGGCGCGCCCCGGCTTCGCGGCCAGTCGGACAAAGACAAGGCCGCCCAGGTCCTGCGGCCGGAGGTCGACAAGCTCGTCGCCGACATCGGCGCGCGGCTCGGGCGCGACATCCCGGCACCGGTGATGTACCTCGTGGACGTCGAGCACAAGCTGGACAACGGCAGCCCCGTGTTCGCGTGGTCGCTCGCGCTCGCCGACGGCGAGTCGATCGACCAGAACGCCGAGGGCCCGGTGATCAACGAGAACGGCGGGCCCGCGACGAGCTGCAACCTGTACCTGCCGCCGTCGCTGTGGCGCTCGGCCGCCGGCACGATCCCGGCGGACGCGCGCACCACGCTCGCCCACGAGATCGTGCACTGCTACCAGGGCTTCACCTACCCGACGCTGACCGCCGACCGCGCCGCGCCGCGCTGGGTCATCGAGGGCGGCGCCGAGTTCGGCGGGGTGGACGTCGGCCAGCACGCCGCCGGGTCGCCGACCAACTGGTTCTACTACCTGGCCCAGCAGGCCCCGCTGTTCGACCGCAGCTACTCGGCCATGGGCTGGTGGTTCCACCTGCAGCACGTCGGGCACGACCCGTGGCGGTCGTTCCCGGGCATCTGGGCGGGCGCGACGGGCAACATCGAGGCCTACGTCACCGCGGGCGGCGACCTCGACGACGTGTACGACACGTGGGCGTCGAGCCTGCTGCGCAACCCCGGCTACGGCGACGCGTGGGAAGTGCACGGCGTCGACGTCGCCGGTGACGTCCCGGCCCGCGAGAAGATCAACGCCGAGGGTGGGTCGCTGTCGGTGGCGGCGTTCGACGCGCGGGTCGCCGAGGTCACCGGCGCCTCGCCGGCCGGCGGCGCGGACACCATCGTCCTGGTCACCGCCAACCAGCCCATCCGGGTGCACGACAGCGGCGGCTTCGAGGACGTGCACGTCACCGAGGGCGACTACTGCCTCGGCGGCGCCTGCGTGTGTCCCGAGGACACCGAGCGGGCCGGCGAGGAGATCCAGAAGGCCGAGGGCCCGCTGTGGCTCGCGCTGCCAGGCGGCGAGACCGGCACCGCGGTCACCACCGACACGATCACGATCGAGGAGTACTGCCGCAAGAAGCCACCGGAGCGGCGCAGGCCCGAGGCGCCGCCGGCCGCACCGGCCGGCACGCACCCGCACGCGCCGGCCACCAACCCGCACAGCCGCAGTCCCCGCCAGCCCGACGAGACCGACGCCGGCAGCAACGGCGACCCGCACCTGACCAGCTTCGACGGGCACCGGTTCGACTTCCAGGCGGGCGGCGAGTTCACCCTGGCCCGGTCCGACGCCGGTGACCTGGAGATCCAGGCGCGGCAGGAGCCGTTCCGCGGCGCGGACGGCGCGGAGAACCTGTCCGTGTCGGTGAACACCGCGGTCGCCGCGACCGTAGCCGGCGACCGGGTGACGGTCACCGCGGCGCCGACCCGCCCGGAGCTGCGCGTCGACGGCGCGCTCGCCGCGCCGCGGGAGGAGCAGGCGCTGCCGCACGGTGGCGCGGTCGCCCCGGCGAGCGGCGGGTACCTGGTGCGCTGGCCGGACGGCAGCACGCTGTGGGTGGTGCCGATCGGCGGGTACGGGCTGCACCTGGTCGTGCGGCCGGCCGCGGACCGCAAGGGCACCCTGCACGGGATGCTCGGGCCGTTCGAGGGCGTGCCCGGCAACCCGGCGATGACCGACCGCGGGGCAGCCGCTACCCGTCGGTCACGACCGACGAGCTCTACCGGGTCGTCGGGAAGAGCTGGCGGGTGCCGGCCGGCGGCTCGCTGTTCGACTACGCGGCCGGGCAGTCGAGCGCCACGTTCACCCGCGAGGACATGCCCGGCCCGCCGCCGGAGATCAGCGACGACGCGCAGGCCCAGGCCGACACGGCCTGCGCCGGCGTGCCCGACGAGGCGCTGCGCGCGCAGTGCGCCTACGACGTGGCGGTGACCGCCGACCCGGCGTTCGCCACGAGCTACACGGCCGTGCACGAGGTGGTGACGGTCGGCGGCGGCACGGTGGAGCTGGGTGCCGAGGTCGGTCCGGAGGACATCGAGCCGGGGCAGCGCAAGTCGTACACGCTCGCCGCGGAGGCCACCGACCTGTACTTCGCGTCGGACACCGAGTGCGACGCGGACGCGGCGGTCTACTGGCGGGTGACCGGGCCGGACGCCCAGGAGACGCTGTCCGTCGGGATGTGCGCGGACGTCGGCCGGTGGCACTCCGACACGCCCGGCACCTGGAAGATCGAGGTCACCGTGGCGGCCGACGCCGGCCAGGGCGGCTCGTTCGCCTTCCAGGTGCTGGCGGCCGGCGCGTCGCGGCGGTTCGACCTCTCGGTGCCGGCGACGGTGACGAACGGCAGCCCGCGCGACGCCGGGACGCTGACCGGCGCGGGTGCCGAGGACCGGTTCCGCTTCTCCGGCCTGGCCGGCGACAAGGTCACCATGGAGTCCACAGTGGACTGCACGGAGGGCGACCCGTTGTACTGGGGCCTGGAGAGCCCGGACGGGTTCGTGGTCACGTTGCGGACCCGGGCGTGTGAGAACCTCGGCGAGCAGACGCTGACCGTCGACGGCGCGTGGTCGGTGGTGATCTTCAACCACACCGACGACCAGGACCCGCACCGGTACGGCTTCACGCTGCGCTGATTCTGGGTAACGTCGGGGTCGCGATGCGGAACCGACACGTGCTGCTCGTCGCGCTGGGGATCGACAACGTCGGGTCGGGGCTCTTCCTGCCACTGCCGATCCTGTACGCGACCCGGGTCGTGGGGCTGCCCGTCGGCGTCGCGGGGGTGGTGATCACGATCGGCACGGCCGTCGGGTTCGCCGTGCCGATGGTGGCCGGGCGGCTGGTCGACCGGTTCGGGCCGCGGGTCGTGGTAATCGGCGCGCAGGTCGCGCAGGCCGCCGGGGCGTTCGGCTACCTGCTCGCGGACGGGGTCGCGGTACTGCTGGCCGCGGCGGTGCTGCTGGCCGCGGGGCAGCAGGCGTTCTACAGCTCGCTGTTCGCGCTGATCGGCGACGTCGCCGGGCCGGGGCCCAAGGACCGGGCGTTCGCCGTGGTGGCGATGGTGCGCGCGGCGTGCTTCGGGCTGGGCGGCCTGGTGGTCGGCGCGGCGCTCGCCGGGGCGGGGCCGGCCGGACTGCGGATCGCGGTCGCGGCGGACGCGGTGAGCTTCCTCGTCGCGGCCGGGCTCCTGATGGCCTTCCTGCGGGTGACCGTGGTGCACCACCCCGCTCCCCCGGCGGGGGCCGGGGTGCTGCGGAACCGGCCGTACCTGGCACTGATCGCGGTGACCGCGCTGTTCGCGCTCGCGGTGGACTTCTTCCTGGTCGGCATCCCGGTGTACGTGCTGGACATCCTCGACGCCCCGGCGTGGCTGCCCGGCGCGATGCTGGCCCTGCTGACCGCGATGACGAGCGTGGCCGGCACCGCTGTCGTGCACTGGACGAGGCGGCTGTCCCGCACGACGTCGATGACCTTCGGTGCGGCCTGCTATGTCATATGGTGCCTGACCTCGCTTGCCGCGATGCTGGTCCCGCCCGGCTGGCGGCCGGCGTACCTGCTGGTCACGCTCCTGCCCATCGGTGTGGCCAACCTGATCGGCGCGCGCGGCAACGCACTCGCGGAGGCGGCCGCGCCGCTCGCGTCGCGCGGCCGCTACCTGGCGGCGTTCCAGTACGCGTTCACCACCGCGGGGGTGGCGGCGCCCGCCGTGGTCGCGTTGTTCGCGCTCGGCGACGGGCTGCCGTGGCTGGTCGTCTCCGCCAGCTCCGCCGCGGCCGGGGTCGCGCTGCCGGTCCTGGCCCGGCACCTGCCCCGCGCCGCCGTCGCCGGAAACTGAGTGGACCGCTCGCGGGCGGGTCGTGAGACTCGGGGGCCGTGGAGACCGACGCGGAGATCGACGCCGAGCTCGTGCGCCGGCTGGTGGCGGCGCAGTTCCCGCGGTGGGCCGGGCTGCCGGTCAGGCCGGTGGCGAAGCCCGGGTGGGACAACGCGACGTACCGGCTGGGCGAGGAGATGTCCGTGCGGCTGCCGCGGTTCGAGCGGTGGGTCGGGCAGGTCGAGCGGGAGCGGCGCTGGCTGCCGCGGCTGGCGCCGCACCTGCCGCTGGCCGTCCCGGTGCCGCTGGCGGTCGGCGCGCCGGACGAGGGGTACCCGTACCCGTGGTCGGTCTACCGGTGGCTGCCCGGGGAGCCGTCGAGTCTCGACCTGGTCGACGACCCGCGGCGGGCCGCCGCCGACCTCGCCGAGTTCCTCGCCGCGCTGCAACGGGTCGACGCCACCGGCGGGCCGCCGCCGGAGTGGAGCAACGGCTTCCGCGGCGCCGACCTGGCCGACGAGCGTGACTCGCCGGTGGTCGCGTCCCGGATGTACGACCGGATCACCGCGCTGGAGGGCATCGTCGACACCGACGCGGTGTGGGCGGTGTGGGAGACCGCGCTCGCGGCGCCCGTACGCGACGGCCCGCCGGTGTGGGTCCACGGCGACCCCGCGCCGCCGAACATGCTGGTCGACGGCGGCCGGCTGAGCGCGGTCATCGACTTCGGCACCCTGGCCGTCGGCGACCCGGCGTGCGACCTCATCGCCGCGTGGGCGTTCCTCACCGCCGACACCCGCGACACCTTCCGCGCGGCCCTCGGCGTCGACGACGCGAC
Source organism: Actinophytocola sp. (assembly GCF_009379765.1). Lineage (GTDB taxonomy): Bacteria > Actinomycetota > Actinomycetes > Mycobacteriales > Pseudonocardiaceae > Actinophytocola. Next base: position 22,908 of record NZ_WHTD01000085.1, read on the forward strand.
CTGGGCCCGCGGCCGCGGCTGGGGCCTGTCCGCGGTCCTCCCCTCCCCCGAGCAGGCGGCCGACCCGGCGGCCCGCCGCCGCCTGGACGAGCTCACCGCCGATCACCGGTTGACGCATCCGCGTTCGGGTTGAGCCGCGCAGTCGAGTTGGGCGGGTGCCGATCGTCGTTCCTCCGTACGCACCACTGAGGAAGGGATCGGCGATGGAGACGATGGAGCGGTACCAGCGCGCGCAGGACGGGTTCGACGCGGTGCTGGCCACCGTGCCGGCGGACAGGTGGGACGCGCCGTCGATGTGTGCCGAGTGGACGGTCCGGGACGTGGCCGGGCACGTGGTCTGGGGCCAGGAGCAGCTGCGCGCCTGGGCGACCGGCGACGAGTACACCGTGTTCGCGGGCGCGCCGGGGGCGCCGCACCCGGGCGAGATGGCCGGCGACGACCCGGTCGCGACCTTTCGGGAGGCACGCGCGGCCGCGGAGGCGACGCTGACCCGGGACACGCTCGACCGGCTGACCGCGATCCCCGGGCTCGGTGAGGTGCCGGTGTCGGCGGTGGTGACGTTGCTGACCACCGACCACCTCGCCCACGCGTGGGACATCGGGCACGCGGTGGGCTCGACCGGGCGGCTGGACCGGTCGCTGATCCCGGGGTCGCTGGAGTGGGCCAGGCACAACGTCATGCGCCGGCCGGGTTTCTTCGGCCCGGAGCTGACCCCGCCGGCCGACGCCGACGAGGAGACCCGGTGGCTCGCGTTCCTGGGCCGGGCGGCGTGGCAGCGGGTCCCGTCCTGACCGCGAGGATCGCGAGTCTCACGGGGTGTCGAGGGCGAGGAGGCGGCCGGCCAGGAAGCGGCGGTCCGCGGGGTTGGTGGCGAGCTCGTGGGCGCGGCGGTACGCCGCCGCCGCCTCCTCGACCCGGTCCAGGCGGCGCAGCAGGTCGGCGCGGGTGGCGTGCAGCAGGTGGTAGCGGTCGATCCCCTCGATCTGCTCGACTAGCGCCAGCCCGGCCGCGGGACCGTCGGCCATCGCGACCGCCACCGCGTGGTTCAGCGCCACGACCGGGGTCGGCGCGACCGTGCGCAGCTCCGCGTACAGGGCGACGATCCGCGGCCAGTCGGTGTCCGCCGCCGACCCGGCCTGGGCATGCACGGCCGCGATCGCCGCCTGCAGCTGGTACGGGCCGGGCGTGCCGTACCGGAGCGCCTGCCCCAGCACGACGATGCCCTCGGCGACCTCCGCGCCGTCCCACCGCGACCGGTCCTGGTCCGCCAGCAGAACCACGTCGCCGGCCGGGGTGTAGCGGGCCGCGGCACGCGAATCGTGCAGCAGCATCAGCGCGACGAGCCCGAGCGCCTCCGGCTCGTCGGGCATCAGGCTCGCGATCAGCTTGCCCAGCCGGATCGCCTCCGCGCGCAGCAGGTCCTCGCCGGTGTAGCCCTGGGTGAAGATCAGGTACACCACCGCCAGCACCCCGGACAGCCGGTCCGGCAGCAGGTGGTCCGCGGGCACCTCGAGGCTGATGCCGGCGGCGCGGATCTTGCGCTTGGCCCGCACCAGCCGCTGCGCGAGCGTCGCCTCGCCGACCAGGAACGCGCGGGCGATCTGGCCCGCGGTCAACCCGACCACGGCCTGCAGCGTCAGCGCGACCCGTGCCTCCTCGGCGAGCGCCGGGTGGCAGCAGGTGAAGATCAGGCTCAGCCGCTCGTCACCCACACCGATCAGCCGGTCCTCGAAGCCGTACTCGGTCATCGCCGGTCGCCGTTCCTCCGCGTCGACCGCCGCGCCCACCTCCTTGGCGACCGCCATCCGCGCGCGCCGCAGCCGGTCGATCGCCCGGTTGCGGGCCACGGTCAGGAGCCACGCGACCGGGTCGTCCGGCACCGTCGGGTCCCAGCGCCGCAACGCCGTCGCGCACGCGTCCTGCAACGCGTCCTCGGCGAGCTCGAAGTCGCCGAGCGCGCGGACGAGCGCCGCCAGCATCCGGGTGCGGTGCTCGCGGTACACCCGCTCCACGGCGGGAGCGGCGGTCATGCCCTGGTCATGCCCTGGTCACGGCGCTGATCATGCGCTGCTCATTCGCCGGTGGCCGCCAGGTCGGCCGGCGAGTGGTCCAGACCCGGCACCCCGGCGATCGGCCGCACCTCGATCGACCCGTCCGCCGCCATCGGGCACATCGCCGCCAGCTCCAGCGCCTCGTCCAGGTTGCGGCACTCCAGCACGTAGTAGCCGCCGAGATGCTCGTGCGTCTCGGCGAACGGCCCGTCGGTGATCAGGGTCCTACCTTCGCGCACCCGCACCGTGGTGGCCGTGCTCTCCTGCTCCAGCGGGTGTCCGGACACCAGCGCGCCGCGCCGGCGGCACTCGTCGGCGAACGCGTTGACCGCGACCAACGCCTCCTCGAACCGCGGGTCGCCGGGCACCGGCCGGTCACAGTCGTAGATCAACAACATGTACTGCACGGACGTCCTCCATTCACGTTCTCGAGAGGATGACGAACGAGTGGCCTCGATCTCGACAGGGGCCGACGACGCACGATAACGCCCGCCCTCACCGAGAGCCCGCCCAACCAATGATCATGGCGCGGAGCGCGTCCTCGTAGCCCGCCTCGATGTCCAGGCCCGGCGGCAGGTTGCCGGTCAGCTCCAGCGACACGAGGCCGTGCGCGATCCCCCAGCAGCACAGCGCGATCCGCTCGGCCGGCACGTCGGCGAACCGGCCGGCCCGCTGGCCGCGGCGCACCGCCTCGACCAGCGGCTGGATGGTCTGCGCGGCCTCGTCGCCGGGTTCGTCGCCCAGGTCCAGGTCCAGGTCCAGGTCCGCCGTGCGCTGCGTGAACATGATCGAGTACAGGTGCGGGTCGGTCAGCGCGTAGTCCCGGTAGGCGACGCCCAGCCGCAGCACGTCCGCGGCCGGGTCGTCGGTGACCCCGACCGTGGCGAGCCGCGCCGCGAACCGCCGCGCGGCTTCCCGGTAGAGGCTGTCGAGCAGGCCCGCCTTGTTGCCGAACAGCGAGTACACCGCGGTCGTCGAGGTGTGCGCCTCGGCCGCGAGCCTGCGCAGGCTCAGCGCGTCGACGCCGCGGTCGAACACGAGCGCGGCGGCCCGGTCGAGCAGCGTGAGCCGCAGGGAGCCCGACGTCCCCGACGACGGGTTCGGGGCCTCAACCGGGCGGCATCACCACGGGTACCCCTCTGGTCCCGGCGGCCCGAGCTCGGCGAGGGGCAGCGGGCAGCCGGGGGTCCGGGCGCAGGTGATGAGGTCGGCGCAGCCGGCGGCGAGGGCCGCGCGGAGCGAGTCGCGGATGACGCTCAGGTCGGCGATCCGGGCCTCCACCTCGGCCAGCTTGACCTCGGCCCGCGCCGCGAACCCCGCCTCCGCGTGGCCGTGCCGGTGCGTGCCGAGGGCGAGGAGCTCGGCGAGCTCCTCGAGCGTGAACCCGAGCCGCTGGGCGGCCTTGATGACCCGCAGCACGGTCACCGCCTCGGGTCGGTAGACGCGGTGCCCGCCGAGCGTGCGGTCGGGCTCGGCGAGGAGGCCGCGCCGCTCGTAGTAACGCAAGGTCTGCGGGTTCACCCCGGCCGCCGCCGCGACCTCGCCGCTCCTCACGTGCCGACCCTGGCGGCGAGCGCGTCAAGGACATCGTCGTGGCCGTCGGTGACCGCGATCCCGAGCTCGAGCGCCCCGGCGGTCGCCGTGAGGGTGAACGTGAAGAACGAGCAGCAACCCGTCTCGCGCGCCGCCAGGCCGGCCACGGTGGCGGCGACCTCCGGCGTCGGCGTCAGCGCGAGCCGCAACCCGCCCGCGACCCGGTCCACGCCCCGCACGGCGGAGGCGAACAGGCCGTCGAACTCCGCCACCCGCAACGGCCGCTCGGCGGTCGGCAACGTGCAAGCCTGGGGCACCCATTCCGTGGTCATGCCCCCACAGTAAGCCCGTACCCAGGTACCGGATGCAACCCCAGAACACCGCACCCGGAACCCCGCCCCACAACATCGCCATCCCGACCCACCACATCGCGTGTCGTCCCGTGACGTCGCCATCCCGACCCACCACATCGCGTGTCGTCCCGTGACGTCGCCATCCCGACCCACCACATCGCGTGTCGTCCCGTGACGTCGCCATGCCGACCCACCACATCGCCGTGTCGTCCCGTGACGTGCGGCGGCGGCCGATGCCCCGGGGGCCACGAACGCGCGGCCCCCGGGCGTCAGCTCAGCGGAAGGTGGTCCACCGGTCCTCTCGTGCGGCCGTCCGCTCCTCCGGGGTGGCGGGGGCCTCGGCCGAGATCCGCGGGGCCACCGTCACGTCGGGCAGCGCCGTCGCACCGGGGCGCAGGGACACCGGCAGGTTCAGCCGACTACGGCGAAGGTCCACGTCCACCGTCGCGCCGGTCGTGGTCGGCAGGGTGAAGTCCGAGTCGCTCAGGGTGAGGACCAGGCCCAGCACCCGGCCGGCCGGCAGCACGGCGTCGTGGGCATGCAACCGCCACGTCACCGTGTACCACTTGCCCGGCCGCAGCGGCCGCGGCGACGTCAGCGAGTCGTGGTGGGCGGCGTCGACCCAGCCTCGGGTCAGTACCGCGAGATCCGACGTCGTCACGTTCTTCACCGTGTCCCGGTAGCAGGCGTCATCGTCCTCTGTGGACGCTCCCCAGCACGACTCCGTCGCCAGGGTACGGACTCCCACACCCGACGCGAGGTAGTTGATCCGCGGCGCCGTGCCGTAGTCGACCAGCCGTGCGGACAGCTCCGTCGTCGGTTTGTCCACCCGGATCCGCAGCGTCACCGTCGGCGTGCCGCTGATCCGCAGGTCGTGGGACAGCGGCGCGGACAGGAACACCGACCGTCCGGGCACCGAGGCGTTCGGGTCCGACACCGCCTCCCGCTCCGACAGCTCCGGATCGTCCACAATGGTCTCGATGCCGTGGCCGGGACGCAGCCCGAGAGTCCCCTCGGATCCCAGCGACACCGGCAGCGAGAACGCCCCGCGCGCGGGCCACGTCGACTCGTTCACCCACACGTCCGGCGCCCGCTCGATGGTGGCCATCGGCTCGCGCATGACGTTGTTGTGCAGGCCCTGCAACCAGTAGTCGAACCACCGGTGCAGCGTCGACACCCACTCCGCGCGGCGGAAGTCGAACGGGTCGACGTGCCCGGGCTGCCCCAGCCAGATCTTGCGCGGCACACCACGCTCGGCGAGCGCGTCCCACCACTGGGCGAAGTGCTTGGTCTCCACATTCAGGTCGTTGATGCCGTGCGAGATGAAGACGCTCGCCTTGACCTTCCGCGCGTCCGGCACGAAGTTTCGCTCCGCCCAGAAGTCGTTGACGTTGCCGGTCGCGTTCTCCGACCCGGCCAGCAGCTCGTCCCGCAGCGGCTGGCACACCTCCGGCGGGCGGCCGTTGACGTACCCGGACAGCCACGCCGGCCCGAAGTCGGCGGTGTAGAGCGCGCCGTTGTCGCGGTAGTAGTCGTACCAGCTGGAGATCGCCGAGATCGGCACGATCGTCTCCAACCCCTCGACGCCGGTCGCCGCCACACCGTTGGCCACCGAGCCGTCCCAGGACTTGCCGATCATCCCGACCTTGCCGGTGGTCCAGTCCGCCCGCGCCGGGGTGCCGTCGGCGTAGGACGCCCGGCCGCGGCCGTTGAGCCAGTCGATCACGGCCTTGGTGCCGAGGATCTCCTCGCGCCCGCCGACGTCGCCGCAGCCGGTGGACCGGCTGGTGCCGTTGAAGTCCACCGCGGCGAAGGCGTACCCGCGGGGCACGAAGTAGTTGTCGTAGAAGAGCGGGAACTTCGTGACGGTCCCGTCGTCGGCGTACTCCTTGAGCTCGCTCTCGTTGCCCCGGCCGCAGCACTGGTAGTACGGCGAGGCGTCCATGATCACCGGGATCTTGACCCCGGCCCGCGCGGTCTCCCGCGGTCGAACGAGGTCGACGGCGACCTTGTCGGGCACGCCGTCCCGGTCGTTGTCGAGGTTCGTGGTCACCCATACGCTCTCGCGGATGGCGTCGGCGTAGTCGTAGACGGGAACGGTCCGGGTGCCCTGAACATGCGGCGGTTCGGCGGATGGGGCGGCCGCCGCCTGGGGCGCGACCACCAACGCGGAGGCACTGATCAATACCGCGGCTGACGCAACGCGGCGCAGGGGTCTGGAAGACATACGCTGACCGTACGGCTCCCGAACCGGCCGCGGAACACCTTGCCATTTCCCAACTTCACCGGCGCCTCATTCGTCGAAGTCGCGGGCGGCCAGGTCCTGGAAGGCGCGGAGTGCCTCGGCCGCGTGCGGGCCCGACGCCGAGACCCGGACCTCGTCGCCGCCGCGGGCGCGCAGGGCCATGAGGGCCAACACGCTGCGGCCGTCCGCGATGGTGTCGTTGAACCGAACTGTCACCTTCGCGTCCACTTCGGACATTCGACGGGCCACCAGGGCGGCCGGCCGGGCGTGCAGGCCGATCTCGTTGGTGAGCGTCACCCGCACCTCCTCCTCGTCCTCGGCCTCGGGCGCCGGCTCCTCCTCGGCCTCCGGGTTGGCCGCCGCTCGGGCGGCGTCCGCCACCTCGGCCGTCCCCGCGCCGTTCTGCGCGGCCACCGCGGCCGCCACGGCGCCCTCCACCAGCGGCGCGTCGACCAGGACGGCGCCGGACGCCGACTCCACGGCCATCTCGGCCACCATCCGCGCGCTGCCCAGGTCGTAGAGCACCACCACCCCGGCACCGCCGTCGGCCTCACCGAGGGCCGCGGACACCGCGTCGAAGTCGGTGCCGATGCCGCCGTCCTCCGTGCCGCCCGCGGCCACGACCCGCACGTCGGGTGCCATCTGGGCGGCCACCTCGACCACCCCGTCGGCGAGCCGCGCGCTGTGCGACACGACCACGAGGCCGACCCGGGTCACGAGCCCGCCGCCGAGTCGGCGAACGAGCGCAGCAGCAACGAGGTCGACCGGGCGCCCGGGTCGAGGTGGCCGGCGCTGCGCTCGCCGAGGTAGGACGCCCGGCCTTTCCGGGCGACCAGCGGCACCGTCGACTCCGCGCCCTTGGCCGCGGCGCTCGCCGCCGCGTCCAGGACCGAGGCGACCGAGTTCTGCGCGTCGGCGGCGGCGTGTACTGCCGGGCCCAGCGCGTCGACCATGGTCTTGTCGCCCAACTCGGCCTTGCCGCGGGCGACGACGCCACCGAGCGCGGCCCGCAACGCCGCCGTCACCTCCGCCGGGCCCAGCGAGGCCGCGTCACCGAGCGCGGTGGCCGCGCGCAGGAACGCCGTCCCGTACAGCGGCCCGGCCGCGCCGCCGACCTTCGAGATCAGCGTGGTGGCGACGAGCTTCAGGACGGCGGCCGGGGTGTCCGGCGTGGCCTCGTCCAGCTTGGCCACAACGAAGCCGAACCCGCGGTCGAGGTTCTCGCCGTGGTCGCCGTCGCCGATGGCGCGGTCCAGCTGGATCAGCTCGACCCGGTGCTCGGCGACCACCGCCGCGACCGCGCGCACCGCCTTGGCCACGTCCTCCGCGGAACAACCCACGTCAGCTCCCCCACCGCAGTGCCGCGGTGCGCACCGGCGCGTCCCACAGCTCACGCATCTCGTCGTCCAGCTTCAGCAGCGTGAGGCTCATCCCCTGCATCTCCAGGCTCGTCACGAACGGTCCGACCAGCCGCCGCTCCACCACCACGCCGCGGTCGACGAGCAGCCGCTCGGCGATCCCGTGGGCGAGGTAGAGCTCGATCAGCGGGGTGCCGCCCATCGAGTTGGTGAACAGCAGCACCCGGTCGCCCTCGGCGAAGGGCAGGTCCTCGACGATCGGCCCGAGCAGCCGCGCCACGATCCCGTCGGCGTTCTCCACGGGCATCCGGGCGCGCCCGGGCTCGCCGTGGATGCCGATGCCGACCTCCATCTCGTCGTCGGCGAGGTCGAAGCTCGGCTCGCCGACGTGCGGAACGGTCGGCGCGGCGAGTGCCAAGCCCATCGACCGGACGTTGGCCACGACCCGCTCCGCGAGAGCGTGACAGGCGGCCAGGTCGTCGCCCCGCTCGGCGGCCGCGCCGACGATCTTCTCGAGCAGCACGGTGCCGCCGACCCCGCGCCGGCCCGCGGTGTAAAGCGAGTCCTTCACCGCGACGTCGTCGTCGATGACGATCGTGCGGACCTCGACGTCCTCGGCCTGCGCCAACTCGGCGGCGGTCTCGAAGTTGAGGATGTCGCCGGTGTAGTTCTTGACGATCAGCAGCACGCCCGCGCCGCCGTTGGTGTGCTCGATCGCGGTCTGCATCTGGTCGGGGGTCGGCGAGGTGAACACCGCACCCGGACAGGCGGCGTCGAGCATGCCCGCCCCGACGAGCCCGCCGTGCATCGGCTCGTGACCGGAGCCGCCGCCGGAGATCACCGCCACCTTGCCCCGCACCGGCGCGTCCGCCCGCACGACGACCGCGGGGTCCGGCACGACCTTGACCAGGTCGGAGTGGGCCATCTCGAAACCGCGCAACGACTCGGCGACAACGCTCGACGGGTCATTGATGATCTTCTTCATCGAAGCCTCCTGACACTCGCCCGATCCACCCCGATTCCTACCCCAGCGAACGCGATCGGGAAAGCCGATCACGCAGCGGTCGCGCGAGGCTGCGCACGGTCAGCCGCTCGTCCAGCGGGACGAGCGCCCTCCGGAATGTCCGATTCATCCGGGCTGATGAATGTCTCCGGGATTCGAGAAGGTCTGTTGGCGCTTCGCCACCGGAATCCGGTCACAGGCATTCACACATTACGACACGGCATCGATCGGCACAGTCTTTGCAACGAGGTCGAGAATTTCCGCGACGCCCGTTTGAACGCTCGGCAGACGACCGCAAAGCGCCGCAGTCGAGCAAATCAGCTCGAGAAAGGTGAGCATGTCCAACGCCGAGTACGCAGTTGTCGACACAGAGACGACCGGGCTGTCGCCGAAGTACCACCACCGCATTGTCGAGATCGGCGTCGTACTGGTCGATCGCAAGGGAACACTGGTCGACGAGTGGTGTTCTCTGGTGAACCCGGAACGGGATCTCGGACCACAGCACATTCACGGCATCCGGGCCAGTGACATCCGCAGGGCCCCGACGTTCGCCGATATCGCCGGCGATCTCGCGGAACGACTCGCCGGCCGTGTCGTCGTCGCTCACAATCTCAGTTTCGACCTTCGATTCCTCACCTCCGAGTTTCTCCGAATCGGCGCCCAGGTGCCGCTCCACCACGAACGCGGCATCTGCACGATGAGCCTCTCGGGTCGATACCTGGACAACGCGGCCCGGTCCCTGGCCGCCTGCTGCGCCTCTGCCGGCATCGACCATCTCGAGCCGCACTCGGCTGTGCACGACGCGCGGGCCTGCGCCGGTCTCCTGACCCACTTCATCCGGGCCACGAACCCACCCGAGCCCTGGTCAGACCTGTTTGTCGCGGCACGTCAGGACGTGTGGCCGACCCTTCCGCCCGGGTGTGGGCGCACCTGTACCCGGCAATCCGCCGACGTGCGGCCCGCGGCGTTCCTGGCCCGCCTGATCGACCGGCTCCCTCGAGTGCAGTACCCGCCACGCGCCGAGACTACCTGGCGCTTCTCGATCGCGCGCTGCTCGACCGTCATCTCTCGACAAGCGAGCAAGACGCGCTCATCGACGTCGCTCACGCACTCGATCTCACATTCACCGACGCCATGGAACTGCACCGCCAGTATTTGGTGGCATTGGCCGCCGCAGCCTGGCAAGACGGTGTCGTGACCGACGACGAGCGTCACGATCTCCTCACCGTGGCCGACCTCCTGGGTCTGAACTCGCACGATGTGGACATCGCCGGTCGCGTCGCACAGGAGAAAAGCCGGGAGACGACCCGATGGGGCACCTTCCGCCTGAGACCGGGTGACCTCGTCGCGTTCACGGGGCAGATGGCCGGGCGTCGTAAGGAATGGGAGCGGCGGGCTGTCGACCACGGTTTGACGGTGTCGAAAACTAGTCCGACCCGGAATACCCGACTGCTGGTCGCCGCAGATCCCGACTCCCTATCCGGAAAAGCGAGCAAGGCGCGCCGATACGGGATACCCATCATCACCACCGAGGCTTTCGAGAAACTCCTGGCGCAGATGGGAGGGCGCGCGCAGCCGAGCCCTTCCCTCACGAAGCCCACGACGGTCGCGCCATGATCGGACACGTCGTCGTCTGTCACGGCTCCGACTCGGAGAGCCATGAGTCGGTCGCCGTCTGGCACGTCGACACCAACGGGATCGGCACCGGCGCGTGGGTCATGCCGATCACCATGTCCGACCCCGACCTGTCGATCGCCCGCAAGCTTCTTCAGCTGGTACGCCAGCGTGCGATTGTCGGCTGGGACCCCACCCGAGCCGTCGCGATACTGACCGCGCTCGGAGAAGCCGCGTCCCTGACGACCCCCGACTGGAGCAGGTCGACGGTCGCCTTGCCCGACGCCCTCGGCGAGATCGGCCTGACCCGATCGGCGTACGAGAAGCGGACCATCGACGAGCAGCTCGTCAAGAGCAACATCGTGTCGATCGAATGGCCGGTCGAACTCCCCGAGCAAGTGCCGGCCACGGAGGACGACTTCTGGCAGGAGTGTCACCTCGTTCTTCCACAGGCGAGCCCGGTCGCGCAGGCCGCCCTCAGGACGACCATGTTGGTGAGCTGGTCGGTCCAGCGCTGGCGCGAGACGATGACCGCGCTCGGGCGACGCGACTACCTCAAGACCACGTTCGGCCGGCAACGCCGACTGCCGCCCCGGTGGGAGACGCGACTCGCCGATGCGTACGTCCAAGTGCCTCCGCATCCCTACTCCGGAGCGACCGTCCAGCGGTAGATCTGGCCGTCGCACAGCTCGTAGGTGGTTGGTGGGGGCACGGGCGGGTACGCGGCGAGGTGTGCCAGCACCTTCGTCCGGCCCCGGAACTTCGCCTCCGGGGTCGACCAGCGCACGTACGGGTGCAGCACGCGCCGAAGCTCCGCCCAGTCCCGGTGTTCGATCGCGGCCACGGCGTCCAGCACGACTTGATCCATACGTCGGAGTACAGCACGCACCACCGACGACAACGCACGTCCCGATGCGTAACGGAGGTGTGCCGGAACCGATTCATGAGTGGGCCGATTCGGTACTTAGGGGCGCACCATGACCTACATGTTGTTGCGCGGATATTTTGTCATCCGGTATCCGGACCGCCCTCGCGAAGGGCCCGAGCCGGACGGCAACACCGTGAAATTCCGACCGGACGCACCGGCATTGGTCGAGGCGTTGCCACGCGTGTCCGGGCGGCCACCCCATCTGGACGCGCGCGGGATCTCGGTGCGGCTCGAGGCCGCCGACGCGCTGGAGACGCGTTTCGGTGAGACACATCAGGAGTTGGCCGGCGCCAACGCCGCCCGGGACGCGCTGCTCCGGCTACTCGGCTTCACCGGGGTGACGTACTTTCACGACCCGCCCAACATGGTCGAGTCAGCGGATCAGGACAGTCTTCGCGGGCACGTGCTGACCAACGGAATCGACGCCAACGGCCGTAGCTGTTCAGCCTGAGTGACAGGTCGGCGGTGGTCGCCACCGGTGATCCACTACGGTTTTGATCATGGGGTCAGGCCGGGAAGCAGCACACGACGTCGTGTCGTTGTTGGCCGCCAAGGACGCCGAGATCGCGACCGTGCGCGGCGAGAACACGGCTCTGCTGGCGCGGGTGACGGAGCTTGAAGGCTTGGTCGCGGCGCTGCACGC
>NZ_WHTD01000218.1 GCF_009379765.1 Actinophytocola sp.
AGCTCGTGGTCGCAGGCTCCGCCCAGCTGGCGGCACGTCATCGTCTTCATCGATCAGCCCTCCTTGACCTCGAAGATGCGGATCATGCTGCCCGCGGGGTCGCGGAAGGCGCAGTCGCGCACCCCCCAGGGCTGCTCGGTCGGCTCCTGGACGACGTCGGCGTCGTGGGCCTGCAGGTGCTCGAACGTGCCGTCGAGGTCCTTGGTGGCCAGGTTGATGCTGGCGTAGGTGCCCTTGGCCATCATCTCGACGATGGTGCGGCGCTCGTCGTCGGTGATGCCGGGGTCGACGGCGGGCGGGTGCAGGACGATGGAAATGCCGGGCTGGTCGGGGGGCCGACCGTGATCCAGTGCATCCCGCGGAATGCGACGTCGTTGCGGACCTCGAAGCCGAGGGTGTCGCGGTAGAAGGCCAGGGCTGCGTCCGGGTCGTCCTGCGGCAGGTAAGTCGCGTGAATGGTGATGTCCATGGCGGTCACATTAGGTGCGGCTCGGTGACCGCGCTTCTCGATTCCTGATCGGCCTGGTCACCTGTTTCGCCACGCACGGCGGCATTCCCGCCGTCGCGCGCACCTCGTGGTGCCGGTAGGTGCTGGGCGGGATACCGACCAGTTCGGTGAAGCGAGTGCTGAAGGTGCCCAGCGACGAGCAGCCGACCGCGAAGCAGACCTCGGTGACGCTGAGGTCGCCACGGCGCAGCAGCGCCATCGCGCGCTCGATGCGCCGCGTCATCACGTAGCCGTACGGCGACTCACCGTAGGCGAGCCGGAACTCGCGGCTGAGGTGCCCGGCCGACATGTGCGCGCCGCGGGCGAGCGCCTCGACGTCCAGCGGCTGCGCGTACTCCCGGTCGATCCGGTCGCGGACACGGCGCAGCCGCGCGAGGTCGCGCAGGTGCTGCGCGGCGGCGGGTCTGCTGGTCACCTGAACGATCGTGCCACAGGCCCTGGGTGGCGAACAGCACCCGCCCGGCATCCAGATCGGCGAACAGGCTGATGTAGTCCTGCCCCTTGCGTGCCGAGGTTTCGTCCATCCCCACCCGGCGCACCGCGGAGAAGTCCTCCCGAGCCCGGGCGTGCACATGATGCTCCACGATCCGCCACACCCGGGTGTCATGCTCGCGCACGCTCTCGGCGACCTTGCGCATCGGCATCGCCCTGGCGAAGGTCAGCACCAGCGCCTCGAACAACATGGTGAATCCCGAACCCGGCCGAGCCCACGGCACCGCCACCAGTCGCACCCCATGCTCCGGGCAACGCACCCGCGGTACCCGCGCGTGCAGGAACGCCTTGTGCTGAAAGAAATCCAGATGCCGCCACGTCTTGTCCACGGTGTCATGCACCGGGCACCGATCCTGCCCGCACCCCGGCTCCGAACACGAGAACCGGGCACCCCGCTGGGTAGACCACATGAAGATCCAACCGACCCGACTCCCGCGCGAACTCCGCCTGACTGACCCGCCACGGCTCGCCCAGCCCCAACGCCACCGAGAACAACTCCAGCCCGTCCACACCAAACCCCGTCAACCACGTGACCATCACCGACGGTCACACAGTCAACGAACCAGCCTACAGCCACGGCGCCGGCGACGCCGTACTCGTCGCCGCAGGCGCAACCCTGCGGGACCACATCCGCCGAAGCCGCGACCTCATCTGCCGCTGGGGAGGCGAGGAGTTCGTCATCCTGCTCACCAGCACCTCACCTGAAGACGCGCTGGCGATCATGGATCGCATGCGGCTCGAGGTCGGGAAGCTCGTTGTCAGCTACCTCGCCGCGGCGGGAGGCAAGACCAAGACCGTCGACGCCATCACGATCTCGGTGGGCATCGCGATCGCCCCACACGCCGGCACCGACCTCGACACCCTCTACACCGACGCGGACGAAGCCCTCTACGCAGCGAAGGAAGGCGGCCGCAACCAGGTGCGAATGGCACCGCGCCGCATCCACTCCTCGGCGACGAGCCCGCCGGGCGGGCCGACCTCGCAAGGACAAGATGACGGCCCCGATGACACGTCGGAATCAGTCGGCGTTCCGGCAAGCGCCTAGATCCGTCGCCACCCACGCCGACCACTACGGCTCGCCCACATCTCCGGAATCGGCCACAACCTCCAGCCGATTCAGGTCGCCGTGCGATCTACAACGTCCAGGCGGGTCGCGCTGGCCATGGTGCTCGCGCCGGAGCCGGTTGTGCCCTTCGCCCGGGAGACAGGCAACCGGCCACACGAGGCCGAGGCCATGACCACCCTGGCCACCGTGCACGAGCAACTCGGCCGGCTTCGGGAGGCGCTCGACGGACACCAGCAGGCGTTCGAACTGGCTCGGGTCATCGGCGGCCATTACACCAAGACCGAGGCGCTCACCGGCCTGGCCCCCGCGCACCACCGGGCCGGCCAGCACGACCTCGTGATTTCGTGGGTGAGTTTGGCCCCACTTGAGAACGAGTTTCGGCCCCACCCCGGGTTGTGTGACCGCGTGTTGTGGGAACGAGTTTGGCCCGATTTGTGGATCTTTCGCGTCCCGCTGCTCGTTGATCGCCGTGGTGCTCCACGCGTTGATCGCCACCCCGCCGGTAGCGTGGGTGGTGTGCCGGCTGTCCTGGTGGAGGGGATCGGCGGGCAGGCCGACGAAAGTTCCAGCCCTCGTGGTGCGGGTGCCCGGCTCGTACAGTGTGCCGGTGGTAGATCACTTCGCGGTGCACCGGTGGGAACGCCACGAGCCGGCCGTCGCGGTGTTGGCCATTCCGCCGGCGGCCGAGCCGGGGGTGGGTCAGGATGTGCGTCGGCTCGCGGCGGCGTATCAGCGGCACCTCACGGGGCGGGGGGTGAGCGTCATCCCCGCGCGCTGGCTGCATGTCACGGTGTGCATGCTGGGTTGGGCCAGCGATCTGCCCGCGAGCGGGCAGAACTACGCCGATTTTCTGGCGGTGTTCGCCAACCGGGTCGGCCAGGTGCTGCATGCGCCGACCGAGTTGCAGGGGGCGCAGGTCGGCCGCACCGGCGTCTTGCTGGGGCTGCGCGAGGGGGTCGTGATGGTCAGCTCGGGGGGCGCGGCGGCGGCGGCCGAGCGGACACTGGGCCGGCGTGGCGAAACTCCGAGGACCCCACATCTCGGCCTGGCCTACTTCACCTCCGAGCAGGCCGATCCGTACGCCTCGGTGAACCTCGCCAACCAACCCGATCAGCTCGGCAAGCAGACCGCGTACTGGACCGTCGACCACCTCAGTGTGGTGGACCTGGTCCAGGACCGGGCCGCCCGCCAGTACCGGTGGACCGTGCGCGACGAGATCCCCCTGCTCACGGCACCACGCCCGGTGCACGATGCCGGGTAGTGCGGTACGCGCGGAACACAGACCGCCGCGCATCGTCGCCGGTCCCCGCTCTTTGGCTCAGCTCGTGCCGAACGCACTGAGAACCCCGCCGCACTGCTCCGCGAGACCCTGGCCGAGCAGGTCGAGCAGCTGGGCCATCACCGAGACCACCCAGGAGCACGGCGCCGCCGCGGTAGACGAGCAGGCCCACGGTGCAATTGCCCGCCGGGGCGCCGGTAGCCGAGCTGGCCCGAGCCCTGGCAACCCTGGTCACCCGCCCCAAGACCGAGCGCCAGCAGACCAGCACCGTGAAGGCGAGCGAGGACGCCGCCGGCGGGGCCAGCCGAGGCCAGCGAGGACACCATCAATGCAGTTCGAGGGCGGTCTGAGCTACCCTGGACCCACATCCCAGGCCAGGGCCACCGATCCGCTGCGTGGCGAGCTGCTCGCCCGGGGGCAGAATCAGTTCGCCGATGAGCTGATCTCTTAAGAGAGAGCAGGCGACGGTGGATGTCGGATTCGAACTCCGGAGTGCTCAGGACAAGGGTGATGGTGTGTTCGCCATCCGGTCCTTCCAGATGGGTGAGACGGTGATGGTTGGCGTCGTCGACCATGAGGTCGACCGCAACCACGCCCACGCCTCCCAGGTCAGCGAGGAGCGCTTTGTGGTGCACGGCGGGATGGTCCCCAAGGTGAACCACTCGTGTGAGCCGAACTGTGGGATCCGCCTCAACTCCAGCGGTGCTCACGACTTCGTGGCCCGTAAACCCATCGCCGCCGGCCAAGAGATCACTTATGACTATGCCATGCGGAACTACTCGGTCGAGTACTTCGCCGCCCATTGCCGGTGCGGCTCGCCCCGCTGCCGTGACCGCATCACCGGGTGGAAGGATCTACCCGCTCAACGCAAAGCGGACTACGACGGCTTTGTCGCTCCCTACCTCACCGACATCGACGAACGCAACCCCGCCGGCTACCTGGCCAAAGCTTCTTCCGTACTGATGCCCGCTCACCGCATCGGAATCCAGTCCTCGTCGTCCTCGTCGTCAGGCTCGCCTTCGTCGTCCGAAGCCTCATCATCGGCGTAGAGGCAAGGATCACGACGGGTGGTCAGGGAAACCTCCGCGCCGACCGCGACCCGGATTGTCAGTCCGCGGCGAGCGTGAGGCCGCGGGCGACGTAGTCGGCTCAGTCGCCGGCCGGGCCTCGGTCACTGTGGCCGTGGCCGTGGCCGGGCCAGAGTGAATTGCAGGCTGTCGAGGAAGGCCGGCAGCCCGGTGATCGGGTGGTTGCCGTGTGCGGTGAGGAACTGGCGGAGTTCATTGTGGACGGTGGCCGGCGGTGCGCAGGAACTGTCCGCAGATGGTGAGCAGCTCCAGCAGGTGCGCCTGGTGTGCCGCGGCCGGGTCTGGGTGGGGCAAGGCATCCTCGGGCCCGTTGTCGTTGTCGGGTAGGAACATCGGGCGCTCCCGTTGGCCGGTTCAGCTGGTGGGTGCTGGGATTGCTGGTGGCGGGTGTGGGCGAGCCGGTAGGAGTCGGAGCCAGTCTCGAGGATGTTGCCGCCGAAGGTGATGCGGTCGACGATCGCCGCGCAGAGCCTTGGGTCGGTGAAGGTCCGGGTCCAGCCGGAGAACGATTCGTTGGAGGCGATCGCGCCGCTGTTTTTCTCCTCCCGCTCGGTCAACACCTGGAAGAGCAGTTCGGCGCCGCGGCGGTCGAGTTGCATGTAGCCGAGCTCGTCGATCTATGCCGAACTCGGCATAGATCGATCTATCCCGACTCCGCGACTATGCCGAGCGTGCGGTGGTGTGAAGGCGAGAAGTGTTGCGGTGGTGGGGGTCTGGCGGGTGGGGTGGGTGCGGGGGTCGGCATAGTCACAGGCTTTCGAGGAAGGCCAGCAGCTCGCCGGGCTGGTAGCGGCCTGGTGCTGTGGACGGCGGCGTGGTGGCATCGAGGGCGCGCTGATCAGTGCCAGGTCATGTTGATCGCGCGTTCGAAGTTGACGTATCCGGCGCGTTGGAAGGCGTTCGCCATGGGAGTGTTGCCGATGTCCGTGGCCGCTCGGATGCGCGGGGCGTCCTGCGTGTTGAGGATGCGGGTGCCTTCGGCGAGGATGTCGTCGATGTAGCCGTTGCCTCGGTGTTCGGGCAGTACGTCGAGGTAGCCGATGATGGGGTTGTAGTCGTTGCGGGCCGGGGTGACGAACCCGACCGGCTCGCCGTCGGGCAGCGTCGCGATCCGCCACCAGTCCTGCGGGCTGCGGTAGTGCGCGAGGTCGTCCTCGTAGTGTCTGATCGCCGCCTCGCGGGCGGACATTCGGGTCAGGTCGTGCCTGCTGTGTGCGTCCAGCGTCCCGTCCAGGACCAGGGTCATCAGGGTGAGGATTTCCTCGGTGTCGCGGACCGGCCGGAACACCAGGCGCCCTCTCGGCTCGGGGATCGGTGTCCCGGGGCGCCACTGGAAACGCAGCCGTTCGACGAACAGGCGGGCACCGGTCCGTTCCAGGGCGGCCATGCGGTCCTCGATGACGCGCCTGGTCGTCTCGCCCTCGCGCCAGTCGGGTGGGACGTCACGGTTGTACTCGGGTGGACGGGCGCCTGCTGGGACGACTTCGGCCATGGTGGTCTGCAGCAGCCGCGCGCCGATGTCCACGCGGTCGCGATCCGCGCCGTTGTCGTCGATGTCGAAAATGTCCAAGAGAAATGGTGTGTCGTCTCCGGTCCGACCCCACCAGGCGACCCTGGCGAGCAGGTGGTCGCCGCGAAGGGCGACCCACATCCATTCCGGCCGGCGACGGCCGACTGCGAGGTCGTCCGCCAACTCCTCGTTGAGGACGTAGGGCAGTCGGGAGAAGAGGTTGAGTTCTTCGCGCCCGGCGATCGGGCGCATGGTCAGGTCGTTCTGTTCCACGGTCAAGGCACGCTCCAGGGAAGGCGCCTGTCCGCTCCGGGGTCAGACGCGGTCCGCGCCCCGGGAGGACACCAGCGCGGTGATCATGGGGATCATGGGCTTATCCCTCCTCTCGGTGTCGTGGCCCTCGGTCCTGTCGACAGGGGTCCGGCCGCAAGATCTATCCGATCACAGTCCCCCGCGCAACCCCTTTTGCGTCACCGACCCGGCATAGTTCCTGGCCGAGGTTGACGCTTCTGGTGTCGGAGCAGGGTGCTCCGGGTCGGAGGCGAGGTCATGTCTGGGACGAGGAGGAAGCCCGGTCGGATGGGGCCGTTTGTCTCGGGTTTCCGAACGAGCTTGTCGGAGCAGGGGTATTCGGTCCTGGTGGTCCCCAACATGCTGAAGGACATCGGCGCGCTGGGCCGGTGGATGCAGGAACACGACGTGCGGCCGGGCCAGTTGTCTCCGGCGGTGATCGCCGAGTTCCGCAACGATCGCCTGGCGTTGGGTCGGCGACAGGTTCCGAGTGTCAAGAGTTTCGAACCGTTGCTGCGGTTCCTGCGCAGCGAGAGGGTGATCGGAGAACCGTCCAGGTCGGAATCGGCGCTGGAGAAGCTGCTGGTCGACTACCGCGGGTGGCTCGTGACGGAGCGGGGCCTGGCTGAGGCGACGATCATCCGATACGAGAATCTTGCCCGCCGGTTCCTGCAGCAACACCTGGCCGACGCGCGCACCGGAGTCAGGGCTTCGCGGTAGTTCATCCTCGCGACCGTCGTCTCGGCGGTGCGGCCCTCGCGGGTTCTGCGGGTTCGGGTCACGGTGCGCAGCCGCTGCTTCCAGGCGTTGGCGACCTCGGCCGGCAGGTGCAGGCTGTCGATGCCCGGGTGGTGCCGTTCCAAGTCGGCCCAGAACCGGTTGCCCAGCAGGTTCGACAGCGACACCAAGCTGGAGTAGTCCAGCGCGGGTTGGCGCTCCCGCAGGTAGTCCACCAGCAGATCCCGGATCGGGCGGCAGATCAGCCCGTAGCGGTCGATCAGTTCCTCCGGAGTGCGCTGCCCGCTGGTGCGCAGCTCCCGCAGCGTGGCCGGGGCCTGATCGCCGAACACGTCGAGGGTGTGCAGCAGCCGGTAGAAGGTGTGCGTGGCCCCGACCCCGGTGCGTGGGCCTCGCCCTCGACCTCCAGCAACTCCAGGACATCGCCCGGGGTGATGTCGGCCAGTATGCCGCCCTTGGCGGCCAGGATCTGCGCAGCCCGATAACTGATCCGGGTCGCGTGCGCCCGAGACAGGCCGGCTCGGCCGAACACCGCGCCCGCAGGCGCTCGAGTCCGTCGGTGTCCCGGTATCGAGCCAACACGGTGGTCAGGGATCCCCGGCGGAAGTCGGCGACGACCAGCATGGACACTGACGGCCGGATCACGTCGGCGGCGATCGCCAGCAGCAGGGCGCGGAAGAACGCCTCGTGATGCCAGTCGGCAGTCACGCCGCGCTCGCGCAGCCAGCCGCGCGGGATCTCCCGCCACGACCGTCCGGCGGTGTCGGCTCCGGTGGCCAGCCAGCGGTCCTGCCAGGTCTGGCCCGGGTGCTCCACCAGCCAGTCCAAGCAGCAGGCCGAGGCCGCGTTGGTGGGCACCGGGACGGTGTCGACTGGACGGCTCCGGCGCGAACGGCGGGCGGGTCAGCCGTGCCCAGATCGTGTCACGTCCGGCTCGGGTGGCCGGGTCAAGGGTGGTCGAGCGCCCGCTGTGACTCGACGATCTTCACGGCGACGTGGTCGACGAGCCGGTCGTCGGGGTTGGTGAGGTCGAGCGGGGTGAGTTGTTCGATGCGATGGATGCGGTAGGAGATCGTGTTGACGTGCACGCGGAGTGCACGGGCGGCTTGTTTGAGGCTTTCGTGCTGGTTGAGATAGGTCGACAGGGTCGTGATGAGGTCGACCTTGTGGGTGGCGTCGTAGTCGATGAGTGGGCCGAGGATCTCCTGGGCGAAGCGCCACAGTTGGCGCATGTCGCCGATCTGGAGCAGTAGCCGGTAGATGCCCAGTTCGTCGTAGGGGATCACCTGGCCGGACCGGCCGATGCGGGTGCCGACGTCGATCGCGTGCTGGGCCTGGCGCAGGCCCGTCGGCGCGTGCTCGGGGTGTTCGGTCTGTTCGCTGAGGCCGCAGCTGGGGTCGGCCTCGATCGCCTTGTGCCGTAGCAGCTTCACGTAGTTCGCCAGTGCGTGGTCGGCCAGGTTCCGGCTCGGCTCGCGGCTCGACTCGCGCAGGATCAGCACCACCTCGAAGCCGCGGGCGACGGCGAGTGCGTCGGGCAGCGCCGAGTTGAGCCGTTCCACGAGCTCGTCGGCGACGTTGTGACTGGGGCCCGGCGGTGGGTCGGCGATGGTGGGCCGCAGCACCGCGACCCGGTAGGGCTGCGCGCCGTCCAGGCCGAGTGAGCGGGCCTTGCGCCGTGCGTCGGCGGTGTCCAGGAAGTTGCCCGTCACCAGTGCGTCCACGATCGCCGCTTGGTAGCGCAGGCCGAGGTCGGAGCTGGTGCGTTCGTTGGCGAGGGTCAGCGCGAACAACGTCGCCGCGTAGGTCGTGGTGAGCAGGTCGGCGTCGTCGGAGCGGCCGCCGGCGGCGACGGCGCGGTCGAGCACGACCAGGTATCCGAGGGTGGTGTCGCCGATCGTGATCGGCGTTGCCTGGCAGCCGCGGGCCAGGGCCGAGTCCGGCATGGCCGGCAGGCGCACCGGGCGCCGTTCGGTGGCCAGGGCGCGCAGCACCCGGCTCACCGCGACGTCGTCGGGGTGCCAGTTGACGGTGTCGTCGCCGGCTCGGGCGAGCAGCGTGAAGGTGGGATCGAGCAGCAGCACGGCCTGGTCCAGCGTCTCGGCGAGCACTCGGGTGAGCTGGCGGGCGTCGGCGCCACGCACGGCCGCGTCGGCGACCTGGTCGCAGATGGTGATCATGCGTCGGTACAGCGAGTTCTGCCGGGACAGCCCGGTGACCACGTCCGGTTCGCCGGGGGAGTGGGTCGGCTCGACGCTCATGTCGAGCTCCCGAGCCGGCGCAGGGCCTCTACGAGGGTCGCGCCGGAGTCGCGACCGCTCGGCAGGTGCACGAGCACGCCGGCGACGAGGTCACGGAGCTCGGTCACGGTGTCGAGCGTGGTGCGCACGACGTGGTCGAGGTCGCCGGTGCGGGACGGCAGCACGGTCGGCGCGGACACCTCGGGGTCCTCCTGGGTGCGGCGCAGGATGGTGATCTCGTCCTCGAAGGGGGCGAGCGTGGCGATCACGGGGACGTCGACGCCGCGGGCACCCAGTTCGGTGAGGCAGTGTCGCGCGTCGGCCAGGTCGTAGATGACGTCGGTGACCAGGAAGTGGGCGCCCGCGACGACCTTCTGCTCGGCCCGGTCCAGCTCGTGCCCCCGATCGCGGGCCGATGTGCGCAGGGCGGCGCCGATGACGAACCGGGTCGTGTCCGGTGTGGACACTCCGCGCCAGTCCGTGCCGTCGTTGAGCCCGGCGAGAGCGGCGACGAGGCGGATCGAGTCGACGTCCCACGCCGAGCCGGGGTCGGGGTAGTCGCCGGCGACGCGGGGCGTGCCGGTCCGGCAGACCACCAGGTGCAGCCCGAGGGCGTGTGCGCCGAGGAGGTCGGCCTGCAGTGCGGCGAGGCTGCGGTCGGCGGTCTCCACCTGCAGCACGACGTCGGTGTGCACCCGCTCGTTGAGCAGCACGCCCGCGGCGACCGGGCTGACCCGGGTGGCCGGCGGGCCGGGGTCGGTGATGGCGAGCAGGTCGGCCCCGGCCGCGGTGAGCCGCTCGGCCTGGTCGATGAACCCGGCCAGGCCGGCGCCGTGCGGCGCGCGCATGCCGGCCAGCACGACGAACCGGTCCTGGTACGGCCAGCTGACCTGGTGGGGCCGGTGTCCGGTCGGGGTTGTCCGCGCCACCGCCCGGTTCGGGTCGCGTGGCTCCGGTCGCCGCCGCGGGGCCGGGACGAGGTCGGCGACCGCGTCCGCCACGGCGCGGATGTGTGCCGGTGTAGTGCCGCAGCAGCCGCCGACGATCGTGGCGCCACCGGCCACGAACCGCGTGGCGGCGTGCGCGAAGTAGTCGATGTTGTGCGCGTAGCGCAGCTGCCGGCCCATCCGGCGCGGGGTGCCGGCGTTGGGCTGCACGGACACGGGCAGTGCGCAGTGGCGGGCCAGCTCGGCGACCACCTCCCGCAGCACGGCCGGGCCGACCGTGCAGTTGGCGCCGAGCGCGGCGAGGTCGAGCCCGGCCAGTGCCGCGGCCACGGCCGCCGGCTCCTCGCCGCGCAGGGTGCGGCCGTCCTCGCCGAACGTGAGCTGCGCGATCACCGGCAGGTCGCACTCGGCCAGCGCGACCTCGACGGCCTGCCCGAGTGACTCCGTGTCGCCGAAGGTCTCGAGGATGATCACGTCGACCCAGTTGGACAGCGCCGCGACTTGCTCGCGCAGGATCGACGCGCGCTCACCGGCCGGCGTGCGGCGGGTGAGGCTCGCGCTCATCGCGGGCCCGACACTGCCCGCGACCACCACCTCGCCGCCCCGGCCCCCGGCTCGGTCCGGATCACGGTCGGTGGCCGCCTCGCGAGCAAGCCGCGCGCCGGCGATGTTGATCTCGACGACGCTGTCCTCGAGGCCGAACCTGGCCAGCCGCAAGCGGTTCGCGTCGAACGTGTTGGTCTGCACGAGTCGTGCGCCAGCCGCGAGGTAGGCGGTGTGCAGGTCGCGGACCAGGCTCGGCCGGGTGAGGTTGAGCTCGCAGAGCGACCGGTCGAGCGGCACGCCCGCCGCGTGCAGCATGGTGCCCATCGCGCCGTCGCACACCAGGACGCGCTCGTCGGTGCCGGGGGCCCACGCCGATCGGGCGTCGCGGCGGGTGTCCGTCATCGGCACCACCTGACCTCTTTGTCAGCGAATGAGACCGATCCGTCTCGTGATGCTAGCGCACCGTTGGCTCATATGCGTGCATTGATTGACCAATACGCTAAGTGAGGCTACTCTACGCAGACAGTCTGAGACAGACCGGTCTCAATCTTTCGACTCGGACGCCTTCGCACTCCACGTTGATTCAAAGGAGAAGACGACTCATGAGTGCTTACGACCCGAGGACGGGCACCGGCATCCCCACCGAGCCGGTCGGCTCGCTGCCGCGGCCGGCCAAGTTGCAAGAGACCTACGCGGCCTACGACGCCGGGACGGCGACGCGGGAGGAGCTGGAGGTCGAGCAGGACAAGGCGGTACGGGACTCCATCGAGCGCGGCGAGGCCACCGGGGCGCCCATCATCTCCGACGGCGAGCAGCGCTGGTCGAGCTTCGCCACCTACCCGGTCGCCGACACGCTGGCGGGCACGGGGCTCGCCGACCACCTCGGTGCGGGCGGCCAGTACTTCGCCATCTTCGCCGACGGGCACGGTCGGCAGCTGCCCAAGCTCACCAGCGGACCGTTCCGGTACAAGACCTTCGCCGCGGACACGCTGAAGAAGTCGATCGGGCTCACCACCAGGCCGATGAAGCAGGCGGTGATCGCACCGTCGATGCTGGCGCTGCTGTACCCCCTGGACGAGGAGGTGCCCGGCTACCCGCGGGCGCAGTTCGAGGAGGATCTCACCAACGAGTGCGAGAAGGACATCCGCCAGGCCTTCGCCGCCGGCGCCGCCCGGGTGTCGATCGACTTCACCGACGGTCGACTGTCCACTCGCAACGATCCGCGTAACCCGTGGACCGGCCGCAACCTGCTCCCGCACTTCATCGAGCTCAACAACCGGGTGCTCGACCGGTTCACCCCGGAGGAGCGGGCGAGCATCGGCATCCACACCTGCCCGGGCGGGGACAGGGACTCTGTGCACAGCGCCGATGTGGACTACAACGACCTGCTGCCGAGCATGTTCGGGATGAACGCGGGCTCCTTCCTGATCCAGCTGGCGAGCGAGCGGGATCGGGACCGGGTCTACAAGATGATCGGTGAGCACCTCCGCGACGACGCCAACGGCGTGGCGCAGATGGCGTACGTGGGCGTGATCAACCCGCTGAACCCGCGGGTGGAGAGTCCGGAGGAGGTACGCGACGCGCTGGTGCGGGCGGCGAACTTCATCCCGAAGGAGCGCCTCGGGGCGACCGACGACTGCGGGTTCTCGCCGTTCAGCATCGACGAGAAGCCCAACCACGGCTCGCCGGACTTCGCGCGCGACGTGGCGTTCCAGAAGATCACCAACCGGGTGGCGGGCACCCGGCAGGCGGCGGAGAAGCTCGGCGTCGGCTGACCCTCGAACCGGTCCGCCGGGGTGGCGGTCACGTCGTCGCCCCGGCGGATCTTCCAGCTAGTCGACTTCGAGCCCGTAGCCGCGCAGCAGGAGCACGCCGACCTCGCGGGCCCTGCCGGCCGCCTCGGTGTCGCCCTCGTGGGCGGCCATGATGGAGCCCTTCATGAGGATGTGCCACTGGCGGGCGAAGGAGTCGGTGTTGTCGACTCCGGCGGCCGCGGCGAGGCCCTTGAGGTAGTGCCGGATGTTGGCGAGGTGTTGCACGCTCGCCTGGTAGACCGGGTTGTCCTTGCCGGTGGTCTCGATCATGGTCGTGAGGAACGCGCAGCCCTCGAAGTCGGGCTTGGCGAACCATTCGCCGAAGACGTCGAAAATGGCGAGCAGCTGTTCGGCGGGCGTGGTTCCGCGGCGCTGGCTCTCGGC
>NZ_WHTD01000067.1 GCF_009379765.1 Actinophytocola sp.
CCGAACCTGCCCGCCGACGAGCTGCCCGACGGCAACACCGAGGACGACGCCGAGGAGGTCGGCCGCTGGGGCGAAGTGCCGGCGTTCGACTTCGAGCCGGCCGACCATGTCGATCTCGGTGAGCGGCTGGGCATCCTGGACCTCACCCGCGCCACCAAGCTCTCGGGCCCGCGGTTCTCGGTGCTGCGCGGCGCCGGTGCCCGGCTGGAGCGCGGTATCGCCGAGTTCCTGCTGGAGCTGCACACCGAGCGGCACGGCTACACCGAGTTCTCGGTCCCGGTCATCGTCAACCGGCCGACGATGACCGGGACGGGCCAGCTGCCCAAGTTCGAGGCGGACCTCTTCCGCACCGGCGTCGCGGACCGGGAGCTGTTCCTCATCCCCACCGCCGAGGTGCCGCTCACGAACCTGCACGCGAGCGAGACGCTCACCGCGGAGGACCTGCCGCTCGCCTACACCGCACACACGCCCTGCTTCCGCTCGGAGGCCGGCTCGTACGGCAAGGACACCCGCGGGCTGATCCGGCTCCACCAGTTCTCGAAGGTCGAGCTGGTCCGGTTCTGCACCGAGGAGCGGGCCGCGGCCGAGCTGGAGCTGTTGCGGGAGCACGCGGAGACCGCGCTGCGGGAGCTGGACCTGGCCTACCGGGTGGTGAAGCTCGCCGCGGGCGACGTCGGGTTCTCCGCCCGGTTCACCTACGACATCGAGGTGTGGCTGCCCGGCCAGCAGCGCTACCGGGAGGTCTCGAGCGTGTCGGACTTCGGCACGTTCCAGGCCCGCCGGGCCGGCATCCGCACCAAGGCCAAGGACGGCACCCGCGCGTTCGCCAACACGCTCAACGGCTCCGGTCTCCCGATCGGTCGCACCCTGGTCGCCGTCCTCGAGCAGAACCAGCGGGCGGACGGCTCGATCCGGATGCCGGCGGCGCTGGTGCCGTACGTGCGGTTCGAGCGGATCAACGCGGACGGCTCCACCGACTGAGCGTCACCGGGATGGCATACCGTGGTGTCGTGACCGAGAACGAGCCCATCGACCCGCGGGAGCTGCGGGTGTCCGACGCGGAGCGGTCGCACGTGGTCAGCGTGCTGCAGAAGGCGATCGGCCACGGGATGCTGTCGCTCGACGAGTTCACCGCGCGCACCGACATCGCGCTCGCGGCCAAGACCCGCGGCGAGCTGAACGCCGTGCTCGTCGACCTGCCGGGAGTCACCCACCAGGACCCGAACGCGCCGGTGCGCGAGAAGCCGGTGGAGCTGCGGGCCAACATGTCGACCCTCAAGCGGGTCGGGCGGTGGACGGTGCCGCGCGAGCTGATCGTCCGCAACAGGCTGGGCTCGACCGAGCTGGACTTCAGCGAGGCCGAGATCGAGCACGCCGAGGTGCGGATCGTCCTGGACGTCAGCGGTGGCTCGGTGAAGCTGCTGCTGCCCGAGCGCGCGTCCGCCGTGACGGACGAGGTCACCGTGAACGCCGGCGCCGTCAAGGACAAGGTCGGCAGCGGCGGCGGACGGCCGCGGTTCGTGCTCGCCGGCACCGTCACCATGGGCTCGCTGCACCTGCGCCGGGCCAGCTACGTGCGGATCGGGAGCCTGTTGTTCCGGTCGCCGTGGAAGATCAGCCGCGCCGCGGACTGAGGACGACTCTATTTCGGAGGAATGCGTGAAGGCTCTGGTCAAGGCCGCCCGGGGTCCTGGTCTGGAGCTCACCGAGGTCCAGGAGCCCGAGCCAGGACCCAACGACGTCAAGCTGCGCGTGCTGCGCACCGGCATCTGCGGGACGGACCTGCACATCGAGTCGTGGGACGAGTGGGCCGCGGCCACGATCGAGCCGCCGCTGGTGTTGGGGCACGAGTTCGTCGGCGAGGTCGTCGCCGTCGGCGCCGCGGTCACCAAGGTGACGGTGGGCGATCTGGTCAGCGGTGAGGGCCATCTGATCTGCGGAACATGCCGCAACTGCAAGGCCGGCCGGCGGCACCTCTGTGCGAACACGGTCGGCCTCGGCGTGCAGACGGCCGGCGCGTTCGCCGAGTACACGGTGCTGCCCGAGCAGAACGCCTGGGTGCACACCCACCACGTCGACCTGGACGTGGCCGCGATCTTCGACCCGTTCGGCAACGCCGTGCACACCGCGCTGTCGTTCCCGGTGCTCGGTGAGGACGTGCTGATCACCGGCGCCGGCCCGATCGGGCTGATGGCCGCCGCGGTCGCCAAGCACGCGGGCGCCCGGCACGTGGTGATCACCGACGTGAGCGAGCCGCGGCTGGAGCTGGCCCGCAAGATCGGCGTGGACCTGGCGCTGGACGCCAGCCGGCACGCGATCGGCGAGATCTACCCGGAGCTCGACATGTCCGAGGGCTTCGATGTCGGCATGGAGATGTCCGGTCAGCCGGCCGCGCTCCGCGAGATGATCGCGAACATGACCCACGGCGGGCGGATCGCGATGCTCGGCCTGCCGGCGACGGAGATCGCGGTCGACTGGAGCCGGGTCGTGCTCAAGATGCTGACCATCAAGGGCATCTACGGCCGGGAGATGTTCGAGACCTGGTACGCCATGTCCGTCCTGCTCCAGGCGGGGCTGGACATCTCACCGGTGATCACCCACCGCTTCGCCCACACCGACCACGCCGAGGCGTTCGCCACCGCGCGCGAAGGCCGGTGCGGCAAGGTGATCCTCGACTGGACCTCGGACGGAAAGGCGGCCTGATGTACGGCGCGATGCGGCAGGGGCTGCGGGCGGAGCTCGACGAGATCCGCGCGGCCGGGCTGTACAAGGCGGAACGGGTGATCAGCACCCCGCAGAACGCGGCCGTACGGGTCGGCGACTCGGCGGCGGTGCTGAACTTCTGCGCCAACAACTACCTGGGTCTCGCCGACCATCCGGCGCTCGTCGCGGCGGCCAAGGAGGCGTTGGACCGCTGGGGTTTCGGGATGGCGTCGGTGCGGTTCATCTGCGGGACACAGGAGCCGCACAAGCAGCTCGAGCGCGCGTTGTCCGGCTTCCTGTCGACCGAGGACACGATCCTCTACAGCTCGTGCTTCGACGCGAACGCCGGCCTGTTCGAGACGCTGCTCGGCGACGAGGACGCGGTGATCTCCGACGAGCTCAACCACGCGTCGGTCATCGACGGCATCCGGCTCTGCAAGGCCCGCAGGCTGCGGTACAAGAACCGCGACATGGCCGACCTCGAGCGGCAGCTGAAGGAGGCGGCGGACGCCCGGTACCGGCTGGTCGCCACCGACGGCGTGTTCTCGATGGACGGGTACCTCGCGCCGCTCGACGAGATCTGCGCGCTCGCCGAGGCGCACGACGCGCTGGTGATGGTCGACGACTCGCACGCGGTCGGGTTCGTCGGGCCGACCGGCCGGGGCACCCCCGAGCTGTTCGGCGTGGCGGACCGGGTGGACGTGGTCACCGGCACGCTGGGCAAGGCGCTCGGCGGGGCCAGCGGCGGCTACACCACCGGGCGGGCGGAGATCGTCGAGATGCTGCGGCAGCGGTCCCGGCCGTACCTGTTCTCGAACTCGCTCGCGCCGTCGATCACCGCCACCGCACTCGCCACGCTGGACCTGCTGGCGTCCTCGGGTGAGCTGCTGGAGCGGCTGCGGGCGAACACCGCGCTGTTCCGGTCCCGGATGACCGACGCCGGGTTCGACCTGCTGCCGGGTGAGCACCCGATCATCCCGGTGATGATCGGCGACGCGGCGCTGGCCGGCCGGATGGCGGACCTGCTCCTGGCCCAGGGCGTGTACGTGGTCGGGTTCTCCTACCCCGTCGTGCCGCACGGCAAGGCCCGGATCCGGACCCAGATGTCGGCCGCCCACACCACTGAGGACGTCAACCGCGCGGTCGACGCGTTCATAACGGCGAGGCAACAGATATCCGTCAAGTGACGGATGTTTCACCCTTCCGATGGAACGAGACTTCCTGAGTCCGATCGGCCGCCCCACGGCTCGCATTTTGGCTCCGAGATGAGCACGCTGAGCAGTCACTCGGACACGGCAACTGCGGATTCGTGCGCAAGTGCTAACGATTAGTTAGCACGCGCGGACCTTGATGCCACAATGTTCGACAACTCTGACACGTGACGTCGAAGGGCGACCGGAAGCGTCACAACATCAGAGCCCCCACGCCGGCGGAGCATGCCAGCGTCGGGGCCCGGCCGGCCCAGCAGGCAATGGCCGGGCTTCGCGCCGCCGGTACCGGTCGCGTAGCCCCCCGAGCGATTGGTGCCGGCGGCGCGGTCCCACCCCTGCTGGTCCGCACCCACGCCGGTGCGTCTTCGCGCCGCCGGGACCGGTCGCGTACCTCCCCCTCCGCGACCGGGACCGGCGGCGCGTTCCTTCGCCCTCGGCGCCTACAGGACCACGTTCACCAGGCGGCCCGGGACCACGATCACCTTGCGGGGCTCGCCGCCGTCGACCAGGGCGGCGATGCGGTCCTCGGCCAGGGCGGCGGCGCGTACCTCGGCCTGGTCGGCCGACGCGGGGACGGTGACCCGGGAGCGGACCTTGCCGTTGACCTGGATCGGGTACTCGACTGTCTCCTCGACCAGGTAGCGCTCGTCCGCCCGCGGGAACGGGCCGTGGGCCAGCGAGGTGTCGTGGCCCAGGGCGGACCACAGCTCCTCGGCGACGTGCGGGCACAGGGGGGCCAGCATCAGCACCATCGGCTCCACCACCGCGCGCGGGCACGGCCGGGACCCGTACACCTTCGTCACGTGGTTGTTCAGCTCGATCAGCTTCGCGCCCGCCGTGTTGAAGCGCATGTTCGCGTAGTCCGCGTGCACGCCGGCGATGGCCTTGTGCAGCGCGCGCAGCGTCGCCTCGTCCGGTGCCTCGTCGCTGACCCGGACCTCGCCGGTGGTCTCGTCGACCACGTTGCGCCACATGCGCTGCAGGAACCGCTGGGCGCCGACGACATCCTTCGTGGCCCACGGCCGGGACACGTCCATCGGACCCATCGCCATCTCGTAGAACCGGAACGTGTCGGCGCCGTAGCGCTCGCACATCTCGTCCGGGGTGACGACGTTCTTCAAGCTCTTGCCCATCTTGCCGTACTCCTGGCGGACCTCCTGGCCCTGCCAGCGGAACTTCCCGTCCACTTCGGACACTTCCTCGGCCGGCACGTGGACGCCACGGGCGTCGGTGTAGGCGTAGGCCTGGATGTAGCCCTGGTTGAACAGGCGCCGGTAGGGCTCCGACGCGGACACGTGACCCAGGTCGAACAGCACCTTCTGCCAGAACCGCGAGTACAGCAGGTGCAGCACCGCGTGCTCGATGCCGCCGACGTACAGGTCGACACCGCCCGGGTCGGCCGGACCGTGCACCGCGGGTTGCGGACCCAGCCAGTACGCCTCGTTCGCCGGCTCGCAGAACCGCTCGTCGTCGGTGGGATCCACGTAGCGCAGCTGGTACCAGCACGAACCCGCCCACTGCGGCATGACGTTGGCGTCGCGGCGGTAGCGCTTCTTGCCCTCACCCAGGTCCAGCTCGACCTCGATCCACTCCGTGGCGCGCGACAGCGGCGGCGACGGCTCGGTGTCGGGGTCGTTCGGGTCGAACGTGCGGGGGGAGTAGTCGTCGACCTCGGGCAGCTCCACCGGCAGCATGCTGTCGGGCAGCGGGACCGGCAGGCCGTCCTCGTCGTAGACGACGGGGAACGGCTCGCCCCAGTACCGCTGCCGCGCGAACAGCCAGTCGCGCAGCTTGTACTGCAGCCTGCCCTCGCCGTGGCCGTGCTCGGCCAGCCACTCGGTGATCGTCTTCTTGGCCTCGTCGATGTACATCCCGTCCAGGCTGATTCCATCTTCTTGGCGCGAGTTGACCGACGGCCCGTCACCGGCGTAGGCCTGCCCGTCGAAGCCGTCGCCGGGGTGCACGGTGCGAATGATCGGCAGCCCGATCTCGGTCGCGAAGTCCCAGTCGCGCTGGTCCTCGCCGGGCGAGATGCCGATCGCGCCGGTGCCGTAGCCCATCAGCACGTAGTCCGCGGCGAACACCGGGACCTGCGCGCCGTTGACCGGGTTCGTGGCGAACGCGCCGACGAACACACCGGTCTTGTCCTTGTTCTCCTGGCGGTCCAGCTCCGACTTCCGCGACGTGGCACGGCGGTAGGCGGCGACCGCCTCGGCGGGCGTGGCCGCGCCGCCGGTCCACCGCTCGTCGACGCCGTCGGGCCACTCCGCCGGTGTGATCAGGTCCACCAGCGGGTGTTCCGGCGCCAGCGCCAGGCCGACGTTGCCGAACAGGGTGTCCGGGCGAGTGGTGAACACCTCGATCGCCGGGTCGGCGTCCTTGTCACCGACGGCGAACCGGACGTGCGCGCCCGACGAGCGGCCGATCCAGTTGCGCTGCATCGTCTTGACCTTCTCCGGCCAGTCCAGCCGGTCCAGGTCGTCGATCAGGCGGTCGGCGTACGCGGTGATCCGCATCATCCACTGGCGCAGGTTCTTGCGGAACACCGGGAAGTTGCCGCGGTCGCTGCGACCGTCCGCGGTGACCTCCTCGTTGGCCACCACCGTGCCCAGACCCGGGCACCAGTTGACCGGCGCCTCGGACTGGTACACCAGCCGGTACGAGTCGATGATCTGCCGCTGCTCGACGCGGGTCAGCTCGCACCAGCCCCGACCGTCCGGAGTGGACCGCTTGTCCTGCGCGAACTCCGCCTCCAGCTCGACGATCGGCCGGGCCTTGTTCTGCTTCTCGTCGAACCAGGAGTTGTAGATCCGCAGGAAGATCCACTGTGTCCAGCGGTAGTAGGTCAGGTCGGTGGTGGCGATGCGGCGCCGCTCGTCGTGGCCCAGGCCCAGCCGGCGGATCTGGCTCAGGTAGCGCTGGATGTTGTCCTCGGTGGTCTTGCGCGGGTGCTGGCCGGTCTGCGCCGCGTACTGCTCGGCCGGCAGCCCGAACGCGTCGAAGCCCATGGTGTGCAGCACGTTGCGCCCGGTCATCCGGTGGTAGCGGGCGAAAACGTCGGTGCCGATGAACCCCAGCGGGTGGCCGACGTGCAGCCCCGCACCGGACGGGTAGGGGAACATGTCCTGCACGAACAGCTTGTCAGTAGGCAGATCACCGGGCACGTCGCCGGCCAGCGGACCGACCGGGTTGGGCGCGTGGAACGTGCCGCGCTCCTCCCAGTAATGCTGCCACCGCGTCTCGATGGAGTTGGCCAGCGCGGCCGTGTAGCGGTGGGCCGGCACGGACTCAGGGCCGGTGCTCGCCTCGGCGGCGTCGCTCATCGTGGGTCCTTCCCTGGTGCTTGCTCCGAACACAACAAAACCCCTCTGCCATCAGGCATGAGGGGTTCGCCGCGCCAACCGTCGGTCAGCGCGGCCGGCTAAGGAGCAGGCGTCCGGTGCTCATAGCACCAGGATACCGCGCACGCCAACCCCGATTCCGGCCGCCGGTCGCGGACCGCCCACGGCTCTTGCGACCAAGCGAAACCCGGCGTACTCGCGCGCGTGCGCAACTCAAGAAACGCAACGCCCCCACCCTCTCCGGGGGCACCCCTCAGCGTCAGTCTATCGGTGGGGGGTGACGGGGGTGGGGTTGTCGATCTTGGTTGTGGACAGCTCGTCGGGTTGTGGACAACCTGGGCGGCGGGTGGTGTCGCACCCGCGGGTGCTTACCATCGGGTCGTGCATCTTCTCGGGCTCGTTCCGCTGGTTGTCGGTCTCGTGGTCGGCTTCGTCGGGGTTCTCGGGTGGCGGGAGCGGCTGCCGCGGAACCGCTTCGGGGGCGTCCGTACCCCTGCCACGCTGCGCGACGACGAGACCTTCCGGGTGGCCAACAAGGTCGCCGGACCGCCGATCTCCGTGGCCGGGCTGGTCGGGGTCGTCAGCGGCGCGGTGGGGCTGAGCGCCGGGCCGGTCGTCACGATCGTCGGGTTCGTCGGGATGTTCGGCATCGCGGCCGCGGGCGGGGTGCTCGGGCACCGGGTCGCCGAGGCCGTGCCGGCGCCGGCGCTGCCGGCGGGGTGCAAGGGCTGCACGTGCGGCGGGTGTGACATCGCCGCGGCGGTCAAGGGGTCAGTTGGTGCGAACGTCGCCGGGGTGGGTGGCGAGTAGCGCCAGCGGCATCCCCTGGCGGCGCAGCACCCGACCCCAGAGGTCCTGGTCGGCCGGGGCCAGCACGTCGTTCGGCAGGGCCGGCACCACGATCCAGTCGCCGCGCTCGATCTCGCCCGCGACCTGGCCGACGTCCCAGCCCGCATAGCCGGCGAACACCCGCAGGCCCTTGAACTTGGGCACCAGCACGTCGGGGTCCGCGTCGAGGTCGACCAAGGCCACCGGGCCGCGGACGCCGATGAGCCCCTTGACCCCGTTCGGTTCCTCGCCGGTGCGCAGCGCCGCCAGGCACAACGCCGTCTTCTGCTCCACCGGGCCGCCCACGAACACCGAGCCGGGGTTCGTCACGTGTGGACCCCAGTTGGGCAGGACATCGTCGACGGGAACTTCGCTCGGCCGGTTCAGGACCACGCCGAGTGTGCCCTCACCACGGTGGTCGATCACGAACACCACGGTGCGGCGGAAGTTGGAGTCCGTCAGGCTGGGCGCCGCCACGAGCAGCGTCCCCGGCTCCACGGCTGCATCGGGGGCGTCGGATCGCACAGGCACATGTTCCCACCCGTCGAGCGGGAATCCAGCGGCCGTATGGCTGTCGGGGAACAATGGGCTGTGCCGGCTCGTTCGAGCAGGTGTGGAGCGCCATTGAGTCCCCCGGGCCCAACCAGAACCGCCGTCGTGGAACACCGTCCGGCTGGAGCCACGACGCGCAACACGCCGTGAGGCGACCGGGTGCTTCAGCCGACGAAGGGCGTGCGTCCGCAGGGCGCACGCCCTTCGGGCTTTCCGGGGCGCGCCGTAGGCTGAGAGATCGTGAGCACATCGGCGCGGGACGAGATCACCCACACGGGTGACTCCGAATCCGCCCACCACCTCCGGATCGGCCCGCGCCGGCTGCTGGCGTTCGACGGGTTCCGCCGCCTGCTCCTGTCCCGGTTCGCCTCGCAATGGGGCGACGGCCTGTTCCAGACCGGGCTCGCCGGCGCCGTCGTGTTCAACCCCGAGCGGGCCGTCTCGCCGCAGGAGATCGCCGTCGGGTTCGTGGTGCTCCTCCTCCCGTACTCGATCATCGGGCCGTTCGCCGGGGCGTTGCTCGACCGCTGGGACCGCCGCCGGGTGCTGGTCGCGGCCAACCTGCTGCGCGGCGTGCTCATCCTCGTGTCCGCCCTCTGCGTGGCCACCGGGGTCGCCGGGGTGCCGCTGGCGATGCTCGCGCTGGTGGTGATCGGGATCAGCCGGTTCGTCGGCGCCGGGCTCTCCGCCTCGCTCCCGCACGTCGTGCCGGTGCCCAACCTCGTCGAGGCGAACGCGTTGTCGGTCACTCTCGGCGCGGTCGTGTCGGTCATCGGGGCCGGGTGCGCGGTCGGCCTGCGGGCGCTGTTCGGCGAGGGCGACGCGGGCTCCGGGCTCACCACCGCGATCGCCGTGGTCGGGTCGGTGCTGGCCGCGGGGCTCGCGGCGCGGTTCGCCAGAG
This sequence comes from Actinophytocola sp., assembly GCF_009379765.1. Classification (GTDB taxonomy): domain Bacteria; phylum Actinomycetota; class Actinomycetes; order Mycobacteriales; family Pseudonocardiaceae; genus Actinophytocola. The sequence goes on from NZ_WHTD01000067.1 coordinate 9,537, forward strand.
GCGCGCTCGGTCCGGACGAGGTCGACGAGCCGGCCACCGCGCTGGCCGCGGTCGCCAACGGGCTGTTCGACGGCGCGCGGGTCGCGGCCCGCACGCCGAGCGTGGCGGCCGGGTTCTGCGCGCTGCTCGCGCACCGGGCCTCCTTCGGCATCTCGCTGCTGCTCACCGTGCTGCTGATGCGCTTCAGCTTCGAGGACTTCGGGCCGATCGAGGCGGGCCTGCCCGGGCTCGGCGTGATACTCGGCTGCGGCGCGATCGGCATCTTCGTCGCGGGGATGACCACCGCCCGGCTGGTTACCGGCCTCGGCCGCAAGCGGACCGTCATCGGCGCGCTCGCCATCGCGGCGGTCGCCCAGCTCGGGCTCGGCCTGCCGATGATCATGCCGACCGCGCTGGTCGCCGCGTTCCTCATCGCCTGCGCAGGCCAGGTGGTCAAGCTGTGCGTGGACGCCGCGGTGCAGCGCGACATCGGCGACGAGACCCGCGGCCGGGTGTTCGCGCTCTACGACATGCTGTTCAACATCACCCAGGTAGTGGCCGTCGGGATCGCGGCCGCGGTGATCCCCGCCAACGGCGAGTCGCCGACGCTGATCGTCGCCGCGACCGTGCTCTACCTGGTCGGCATGGTGGGCTTCGAGCTCGTCACTCGCCGGGGGGCGGCGGCGGAGCCTCGGCCGACGGCGTGATGCCCTGCTCGGCGGCCCACCGGCGCAGCTCAGCGACCGCCTCGTCGTGCTCGAGCGGACCGCGGTCCAGGCGCAGGTCCTTGAGGAACCGCCACGCCTGGCCGACCAGTGGCCCCGGCGGCAGGCCCAGCAGCCGCATGATCTCGTTGCCGTCCAGGTCCGGGCGCACCCGCGCCAGGTCCTCCTCGGCGGCGATCCGGGCGATCCGCTCCTCGAGGCCGTCGTAGGTGCGCCGCAGCGCCGCGGCCTTGCGTCGGTTGCGGGTGGTGCAGTCCGCCCGCACCAGCTTGTGCAGCCGGGACAGCAGCGGGCCCGCGTCGGTGACGTAGCGGCGCACGGCCGAGTCGGTCCACTCGCCGCGGCCGTAGCCGTGGAAACGCAGGTGCAGGAACACCAGCTGGGCGACGTCCTCGGTGACGTCCTTCGAGTACCGCAAGGCCCGCAAGCGCTTGCGAACCATCTTCGCGCCGACCACCTCGTGGTGGTGGAAGCTCACCCCGCCGCCCTCGATGTGCCGCCGGGTCGCAGGCTTGCCGATGTCGTGCAGCAGCGCCGCGAGCCGCAGCACGAGGTCGGGCTCGGTGTCCGGCTCCTCGAGGTCGATCGCCTGGTCGAGCACGACGAGCGAGTGCTGGTAGACGTCCTTGTGCTGGTGGTGCTCGTCGATCTCCAGCCGCATCGCCGGGACCTCGGGCAGCACGTGCTCGGCGAGGCCGGTGTCGACCATCAGCTCCACGCCGCGCCGCGGGTGGCGCCCGCACAGCAGCTTCGACAGCTCCACCTGGATCCGCTCGGCCGTGATCCTGCCGAGCTCGTCGCGCATCTCGCCGATCGCGGTCAGCACCCGGGGCTCCACGGTGAAGCCGAGCTGGCTGGCGAACCGGGCCGCGCGCATCATCCGCAGCGGGTCGTCGGCGAAGGACTCCTGCGGGGTCGCGGGGGTGTCGAGGCGCCGCTCGGCCAGCGCGGACAGCCCGTCATGCGGGTCGACGAATGTCTTTGTAGACAAGTCGACTGCCATCGCGTTGACCGTGAAGTCGCGCCTGACCAGGTCTTCTTCGATCGAGTTGCCGAAACGGACCTCGGGGTTGCGGCTCATCCGGTCGTAGGTGTCCGACCGGAACGTGGTGATCTCGCAAGCTGTCCCGTGCCGGCGCGCGCCGACCGTCCCGAACGCTATCCCGGTGTCCCAGACCGCCTCCGCCCACCCCGCCACGAGCCGCTGCACCTGTTCCGGGCGGGCGTCGGTGGCGAAGTCCAGGTCGTTGCCCAGCCGGCCGAGTACCGCGTCCCGGACGCTCCCGCCGACGAGGTACAGGCGATGCCCAGCCGAGGCGAACCGCTCCGCGAGCTCGTCCGCGACCGGGAAGCGCAGGCGCTCGACCACCGCATCGGGTACGGCGTCGGGTTGGGTCAGGTTTGACACGATGGACGAGCGTATCTGGCGTGCGGCCGGCGGCCGGTCCCACCACTGGGCCGGACCACGCCGCGAACCACCGACCCGGCGGGCGGCGCCACACTACGATCTAGTTCATGCCCTCGTCGTCCGGCAGGCCCCGGGGCGCCCGGTCGGGGCGCCGCGGTCGACGCCGCGGGCGCCGGATGGCCGCGGTCGACGAGACGTCGGCAGGTGGAGTGGTGATCAGTACGGACCGGACGAAGGTCGCGCTCATCGGTCGCCTGGACCGGCGCGGCCGGCTGCTCTGGTCACTGCCGAAGGGACATATCGAGGAGGGCGAGACGCCCGAGCGGACCGCGGTGCGAGAGGTCTCGGAGGAGACCGGCATCCTGGGCGAGATAATTCGACCACTGGGCACCATCGACTACTGGTTCGTCGCCGACCGCCGCCGGATCCACAAGACCGTCCACCATTTCCTGATGGCGGAGCGCGGCGGCGAGCTGTCCGACGACGACGTCGAGGTGACCGAGGTGGCCTGGGTCCCCCTCGACGAGCTGGAGGAGCGGCTTGCCTACGCCGACGAGCGCCGGCTGGTGCTGCGCGCGCTCGAACTGCTGGAGGTCGGCACGGCCGGCGACGGCGCGTCCGCCGAGAACGCCGGTGATGCCGTTTCCGACACCGCTCCCGCCGAGGAGCCGGCCAAGGCGGACGGGGGCTGAGCCGGCATGACGAGGTGGAAGGCGGGCGCAGGGCTCCTCGCGACGGCGTTCCTGGCACTCGGTCCGGTCGTTCCCGCCGGCGCGGACCCCATCGGCGTCCCGGTGCCACCCGCGCAGGGCGCACCGACACTGCTGCGGCTCGAGGTCGACACGATGACCCCGCGGATCGTCACCGCGGGGACTCCGCAGCTCACGGTCACCGGCCGGGTCACCAACACCGGCGACCGGCGGGTGGACGACATCCGGGTCAAGGTGCAGCGCGGCGAGCCGGTGGAGAGCGACCGCGACCTGCGTGACCTGCCGGGCCTCGCCACCGACTCGGCCAGCTCCCCGTTCGCGGACGTCGCGAGATCGCTCGCCCCGGGTGACACGGCTCCGGTGTCGGTGACCGTCCCGGTCCGCGGCGTCGAGCAGTCACTCGCGCTCACCCAGCCGGGCGTCTACCCGGTGCTCGTGAACGTGAACGGCCGGCCGGACTACGGCGGCCAGGCCCGCCTCGCCGAGGTGTCGCTGCCGCTGCCGGTGCTCTCCGTGCCCAGCGGCCCCTCGACCGCGCCCGACCAGAACCCGCCCAGCGTGACAATCCTCTGGCCGATCCTCGACACCCAGCCGCGCAGGCTGCCCACCAGCAACGGGCAGACCGTGCTCACCGACGACGACCTCGCCGACTCGCTCTCGGTGGGCGGCCGCCTCTACGGCCTGGTCGACGCCGTGGACCAGGCGGCGGCCACGAGCGGCACGCTGCCCCGGTCGCTGTGCTTCGCGGTCGACCCGGACCTGTTGCAGACCGTCTCCGCGATGAGCGCCGGCTACAAGGTGCGCACCGACGACGGCCGCACGGTCAACGGCAAGGGCGCGGTGGTGGCCACCAACTGGCTGGCCCGGCTCGCCGAGCTCACCCACGGCCGCTGCGTGATCTCGGTGCCCTACGCCGACGCCGACCTGGTCGCGCTGTCCCGGTCCGGCGCGGTCGACCTCGCCCAGCTCTCGATCGCCAGCTCCTCGATCGTCGCCGACCTGCTCGGCCCGGTGCAGCCCGCCAAGGAGCTGTTCTGGCCGGCCGGCGGCACCTTCGACCAGCGCACGCTCGTCGACCTGGCCTCCATCGGGCCGACCACCGTGCTCGCCGACCCGGCCCGCCTGCAGAACGTCAAGGGGCAGGCGCCGTACATGCTGAACGGCATCCATACCAACCACCCGGTGCGTGCGCTGCCGATCGACCCGTTGCTGTCCCAGACGCTTTCGGGGCCGGGCGGCAAGGGAGGGTCACTTCAGGACGGGCTCGCCGCGCTGACCTTCCGGACGGTGTTCGACCAGGCGGCGAGCGACCACGTCGTGGTGGCGCCGCCACGCCGGTGGACCGCGTCGGAGACCGAGCTCGGCGGCTATCTCGACCTGGCCCAGCAGCTCTTCGACGGTCGCTTCGCCAACCCGCAGCTCCTGGAGCAGCAGCTGTCCGGCGCGGACCAGGGCACCGCCACGGGCCTCGCCTACACCCCGCAGGACAGCGCCCAGGAGATCCCGCCCTCGGTGAGCGCCGACGTGGTGCGGATCAACACGGTCAAGCGCGACCTGCTCGACGCGATGGACGAGGACAACACCACGAACGTCGACCCGAACGACCTGCTCTCGCCGATGCAGTACGGCCTGCTGCGCGGCATGTCCACGGCCTGGCGCGGCCGCGCGCCGCAGGCCGCGCTGACCGTCGACCGCGTCGACGAGGAGCTCGACGCGCTCCGCGGCAAGGTCGTCGTGAACAACCATGACCGCCCGCTCACGCTCGCCTCCGGCGACAGCCCCATCCCGATCGGCATCAGCAACGGGCTGCCCGTGGCGATCGTGGTGCGCATCCACCTCACCGCGTCGCCCGGCCTGCGGCCCGAGCAGTACCAGGACATCCGGATCCCGGCCGCGAGCGGCATCAGCCGGTACATCCCGGCCGAGGTGATCAGGGCCGGCCGGTTCACCGTCGACGCGCAGCTGACCACACCGGGCGGCACCAAGCTCGGCAGCACCGCGCGGATGGAGCTCACCTCCACGTCCTACGGGATCGTCACGGTCGCGCTCACCGGCGTGGCGGGCGGCGTGCTCGTGCTGCTGACGACCTTCCGGATCTTCCGCCGGGTGCGTACCGCGCGCGCCGGCAGGGCCGGGAACAGCCAGGCTCCCGTTGAGCCCTAGCGGCGGTAGAGAATCATTGACCGTGAGTCGACGAACCGGTGACGCCCAGCCCTCGCTGGCCCGTGCCAGCGGCTCGATGGCGATCGCCACACTGGTCAGCCGCATCACCGGGTTCGCCTGGAAGGTGCAGCTGGCCTGGGTGGCGGGCCTGCTGGTCGTCAACGACTCGTTCACCGTGGCCAACACGCTGCCCAACATCATCTACGAGCTGCTGCTCGGCGGCGTGCTCGCGAGCGTCGTCGTGCCGCTGCTGGTCCGGGCGCAGGACGACCCGGACGGCGGCCAGGCCTACACCCAGCGGCTGCTCACGGTCGGGATGACCATGCTCGCGATCGGCACGGTGATCGCGGTCGCGCTGGCCCCGCTGTTCACCCGGCTGTACATGGACGACTCGACCGGCAACGCCAACGCCGAGCTCGCCACCGCGTTCGCCTACCTGCTGCTGCCGGAGATCGTGTTCTACGGGCTCTTCGCGCTGCTGTCGGCGATCCTGCAGGCCAAGCACGTGTTCGGGCCGACCGCGTGGGCGCCGGTGGTCAACAACCTGATCATCATGGCGACCATCGGGGTCTACGCGATCGTGCCCGGCGAGATCTCGATGAACCCGGTTCGGATGGGCGACGCGAAGCTCCTGGTGCTCGGCATCGGCGTGACGCTCGGCATCGCGGTCCAGGCGCTCGTGCTGCTGCCGGCGCTGCGCCGGATCGGCTTCCGGTTCCGCTGGAACTGGGGGCTGGACGCGCGGCTCAAGGAGTTCGGCGGGCTCGCGCTGTGGATCGTCGGCTACGCGGGGATCAGCCAGATCGGGATGGTCTTCACGACCCGGGTGCTGACCGAGACCGCGGCAGGCGGCGCGGCGATCTACGCGAACGCCTGGCTGCTGTTCCAGCTGCCCTACGGCGTCATCGGGGTGTCCCTGCTGACCGCGATCATGCCCCGGCTGTCGCGGTCCGCCGCGGACGGCGACACCCGCAAGCTCATCGGTGACCTGTCGCTGGCCAGCCGGTTGTCCACGGTGATGCTCGTACCGATCAGCGCGGTGCTCACGATCGCCGGCTCGGCCATCGGCGTCGCCCTGTTCAACTACGGCAACACCGACGTGGCCGACGCCAAGCGGCTCGGTGACGCGCTGGCCTTCTCGGCGTTCGGCATCCTGCCGTTCGCGCTGGTCATGCTGCAGCTGCGGGTGTTCTACGCGATGAAGGACGCGCGGACGCCCACGCTGATCATGATCGTGATGACCGTCGTGAAGATCCCGCTGCTGTTCATGTGCCGTGACCAGCTGCGCCCCGACGACGTGGTGATCGGCGTGATGCTGGTCAACGCGCTGACCTTCGTCGTCGGCGCGGTGCTCGGCCAGATGTGGCTCTGGGTTCGGCTGGGCCGGCTGCAGAGCATGCGGGTCGTCCGGGTGATCGTGCAGAGCGTGGTCGCCGGTGGCGCGGGCGTGCTCGTCGCGTTCGGCCTCACCCTGCTCGTCGACCTGGTTTTGCCGGACAGCTTCGGGGATACCCCCACCGCCTGGGTGAAGCTGATCATCCAGGGCCTGGTCACGACCGTGGTGGCCTTCGGGCTCCTCGCCGTGTTCAAGGTGCCCGAGGTCGCCCCGGCGACGCAACGAATCACCCGACTGGTGCGTCGAGGGTAGGGACGAACAGCAGGAAGAACGTCCCCGACTCACGTAGGCTCGTTCTGATCGGCAGAACACATCGGTGTCCGTCGCGCGATCTTGCCTTGTCGGCTGGGGCGCTGGGCGGGGAGAGTGCAGTGACCACGAGGCGAACCGACTCCCTCACGGGTGAGCTGAGCCCCGGCGGCGGCGCCGGGGACGACTTCCTGCTGCCCGGCGCCGTCATCGGCGACGGTCGCTACCGCCTGCTCGCCCAGTTCGGCGTCGACCAGCGGGCGAACGCCCACCTGTGGCGGGCCCGCGACGGGCAGCTGCGCCGCGACGTCGCGCTCACCGTCCTGGTCGGCGAGCCGGGTGACGCCCGGCGCGCGCAGGATGCCCGCCGCACGCTCGAGCGGGCCGCGCACGCCGCCCGGTTCGCCCATCCCGGCATGGCCCGGGTGCTCGACGTGCTGAGCCTCGGCAACGGCGTCACCGCGGGCGAGGGCCTGCTCGGCATCGTCGTCGCCGACTGGTCGGCCGGCACCGACCTGGTGGACCTCATCGCCGAGCACCCGCTGCCCGCAGCCAACGCCGCCCGCCTCCTCGAACCGCTCGCCTCGGCCGTCGAGCGCGCGCACATCGCCGGGCTGGTCCTCGGCGTCGACCACCCGCAGCGGATCCGGGTCACCCCCGAGGGAGCGCTGCGCCTCGCGTTCCCCGGCCCGCTGCCCGAGGCCGTGCCGCGCGACGACGTCAAGGGCCTCGGCGCGATCCTGTACCTGCTGCTCACCGGTCGTTGGCCGCTGCCGGGCGGCCCGATGGCCATCCCGTCCGCGCCGATCACGCCGGACGGCGCCATCGTCGCCCCCGAATCGCTCAACCCGGTGCCGCACGAGCTGTCCGCGGTCGCGCTGCGCAGCCTCGAGGACACCTCCATCGGCGGCATCCGCACCAGCGCCACGCTGCTGACGGTGCTCGGCCAGGCGGCGGAGTCGGTCGAGCAGACCGAGTTCCTGCGGCCGGTCCTGCCCGGCACCGGCGAGGACGAGGGCGGCCCGGTGTGGACCACCCGCCCGCCGATCCGGGACAAGGCCCGCCGGCGCAAGCTCGCGGTCGGCGTCACCGCGCTCGCCGTGGCCACCGTCGGCGTGCTGGCCTGGGTGGGCATGCTGCTCATCGACTTCTTCGGCGACGACTCCGGCGGCACCGGCAACACGGTGGTGATCAGCGCGCCGCCGCCGGAGCAGGGGCAGACCGCGCCGCCGAAGCCGGAGCCGGCGGGGCCGCTCCAGCCGGCCGAGGTGTCCGAGTACAACCCCGAGGGCACCGAGGACGACGAGAAGAACGCGAGCAACGTGACCGACGGCGACCCGGGCACGCGCTGGGAGACCGACACCTACAAGCAGCAGTTCCCGGCGCTCAAGCCCGGGGTGGGGATCATGGCCTCGTTCGCCGACTCGGCCCGCTTCGCCTCGGTCGTCATCGAGTCGCCGAGCGCCGGCACGTTCGTGGAGATCCGCACCGCGCCATCGGCCGACCCCGAGCTCGCCGACACCAAGGTCATCTCCAAGGGTGAGCTGCAGGGCGGTCGCACGGAGATCCAGCTGCCCAACGCCGAGCCGTCCCAGTACGTGATCGTCTGGATCACCAAGCTGGGTGAGGGCAACAAGTCCGAGCTCGCCGAGGTTCAGTTCATCCGCGCCAAGTGACCTGCCCGGTCGCCCGTCACCGGGTGTCCAGGGCCACACCTCTGGTGGGTAACAAGCGGACCGATATCCTCATCGGGTGACCACCGCCGCCAGCTCGGACGCCGACCTCATCGCGGCGCACGCCGCCGGTGACCCGCGGGCCTTCGCTGAGTTGGTCCGCCGCCACCGGGATCGCATGTGGGCCGTCGCCCTGCGCACGTTGCGTGACCCCGAGGAGGCCTCCGACGCGCTGCAGGAGGCGTTCATCTCCGCGTTCCGCGCGGCCGCCTCGTTCCGGGCGGAGTCGCAGGTCACCACCTGGTTGCACCGGATCGTGGTGAACGCCTGCCTGGACCGGGTGCGCCGCCGCCAGTCCCGCCCCACCGTGCCGCTGCCGGAAACCGGGCCGGGTGAGCCGGCCGCCCCGCGAGACTCGATGTCGGAGCGGGAGACCCGGCTCGTCGTGCAGAACGCGTTGCGCCAGCTCTCGGAGGACCAACGGGTGCCGATCGTGCTGGTGGACGTGGAGGGCTACTCGGTCGCCGAGACCGCCAAGATACTGGGCATCGCCGAGGGCACGGTGAAGAGCCGGTGTGCCCGAGGTCGCGCCAAACTGGCCAAAGTTCTCGGTCATCTCCGGAACCCGGATGCAGATGCGAACGTCCCAGATGGCGCTGTTGAAGGGCGAGGTGTGCCGGTACGGCGCAACTGGGAGGGACGATGACCGACAGCGTGAAAGGGTCGGGTGGCTCGCAACACGGGCCTCCGTGGTCGGTCGACGTGCTCGCCGATCTGCACGCCGGTGTCCTCGACCCGGCGGAGTCCGCACGCCTGTGGCCGCTGGTCAACGCCGATCCGGAGGCTCACGCCGTCCTCATGGCCCTCGACTCGGTCAAGATCGACCTCGGCCGGCTGGGCAACGCCCAGGTCGAGCCGATGCCCGCGCAGTTCGCCGCCCGGCTCGACACCGCGTTGCAGGCTGAGGCCCGCGGTCGGGTCGCCACGGCGCCCACACCGGTTCCACCGCCGCCGGTCGCTCCGGTCGTCGACCTCGCCGCTGCCCGCAAACGCCGCAACCGGATGGCCACGTGGGGTGCCGGCGTCCTCACCGCGGCGGCCGCCGCGGCGGCGATCGCGATCGTGGCCCTGCCGGGCAACGAGACCGGTGGCTCACCGCAGGCCGGCGACGGCGCCAACACTCCGACGAACACCGAGGCACCGGGCGGCAACGCCCAGCCGCCGATGGCGCTGTCCAGCGACAACCTCGCGTCGGCGATCGGCATGCTCACCGATGAGAAGGACTACGGCCGGCTCGAGGACGAGCAGGGCCTGCGGGACTGCCTCGATGCGCTCGACATCACCGCCGGCGACACGGTCGGCGTCCACCCGGTCACCTTCGACAGGGCGGACGGCATCGCGGCGCTGCTGGGCGCGGGCACAGAGCCGGGCAAGTTCCGGCTCGTCGTCGTCGAGCCCACCTGTACCACGGACGACCCCGGCGAGGCGCTCGCCAACGAGGTCGTTCCCTGACGACAAGCGAACCAGACGGCCGCGGGTTACGCCCGCGGCCTTCTTCGTGTGTGCGTGCCGGCCGTCACCCGAGCGGGGCGGAACAACGGGCACATACGATCGTGTTGAAGTCCATGCAAGCCATCGCGACCCGTCCCCGGAGGTCAGATGCCCACCGACAACACCCAACCGCTCCGCGACGTGATCGTCGTCGGCTCCGGCCCGGCCGGCTACACCGCCGCGGTCTATGCCGCGCGGGCACAGCTCGCGCCGCTGGTGTTCGAGGGCACGCAGTTCGGCGGTGCCCTCATGACCACGACCGACGTCGAGAACTACCCGGGCTTCCGCGACGGCATCATGGGCCCCGACCTCATGGAGCAGATGCGCGCGCAGGCCGAGCGGTTCGGCGCCGAGCTGCGAGCCGAGGACGTCGAGGAGATCCAGCTCGAGGGGCCGGTCAAGTACGTCACCGCCAACGGCGTCCGCTACGGCGCCAAGGCGATCGTCCTCGCGATGGGCGCCGCGGCGCGGTACCTGAACGTGCCGGGTGAGCAGAAGCTCCTCGGGCACGGCGTGTCGGCCTGTGCCACCTGCGACGGGTTCTTCTTCCGCGACCAGGACATCGCCGTGGTCGGCGGTGGCGACTCCGCGATGGAGGAGGCCCTGTTCCTCACCAAGTTCGCCCGCTCGGTCACGATCGTCCACCGGCGCCAGGAGTTCCGGGCGTCGAAGATCATGCTGGAGCGCGCGCGGGCCAACGAGAAGATCCGCTGGCAGCTGGACTCCGCGGTCACCGAGGTGCTGGGCGAGGGCTCGGTCAAGGGTGTGCGGCTGCGGAGCACGGTCACCGGCGAGGAGTCCGTGCTGGACGTCACCGGCGTGTTCATGGCGATCGGCCACGACCCGCGCAGCGCCCTGGTCGCCGACCAGCTGGAGCTGGACGAGGACGGCTACGTCCGGACCACGCCGCACACCACCTACACCGACATCGACGGCGTGTTCGCCTCCGGTGACCTGGTGGACCGCACGTACCGGCAGGCCATCACGGCGGCCGGGTCCGGCTGTTCCGCGGCCATCGACGCCGAGCGCTGGCTCGCCGAGCACGACGAGTCGGCCGAGGCGCACGTGGCCCCCGAGCTCGTCGGCGGCGGCTACGCCCCCACGCAGAACTGACTGATCACACCCACAAGGAGAGAACATGGCCGGCAACACCGTCAAAGTGACCGACAGCTCGTTCGCCACCGACGTCCTCGGCAGTGACAAGCCCGTGCTGGTGGACTTCTGGGCGACCTGGTGCGGCCCGTGCCGGATGGTCGCCCCTGTGCTCGAGGAGATCGCCGGCGAGCACGCCGACAAGATCACCGTCGCCAAGCTCGACGTCGACGAGAACCCGACCGTGGCGCGTGACTACCAGGTGCTGTCGATCCCGACGCTGATCGTGTTCAAGGGCGGCGAGGCGGTGAAGCAGATCGTGGGCGCCAAGCCGAAGGCGGCGCTGCTGGCCGATCTGTCCGACTACCTGGGCTGAAAAAACCGCATCTACCTGGGCCGACGCGCAAACCCCGACACCGTTCACGACGTCCAAGCGACGTGGACCGGGTGTCGAGGGTCACCGCGCAGACGCACCACGTGACCCTCCGCGCCGGACGGACACCGGCAAGGCACAATAGTTTCGCAGTCGTCTTGCTGCCGTAGACGTCATCTCGCGCCGACTCGATGTCGGTGCCCGACCCGAGCGAGGGGTGCATGCGGGTACTCCGCCGCGGTGATGGTGGGCCGGCCGTAGCCGAGGTCCGGTCCACACTCGCAGCGCTTGGTCTGCTGCCGTCCAATGGTTCGGGGGACCGGAGCGCGTCGTCGTTCGACGAGACCGTCGAGCACGCGGTGCGTAGTTTCCAGCAACAACGGGGCCTGATCACCGATGGCGTGGTCGGCCCGGCCACCTACCGGGCGCTGCGGGACGCCACCTACCAGCTGGGCGCGCGCCCGCTGGCCTACCTGGTGTCCGCCCCGGTCTCCGGCGACGACGTGCTCACGCTGCAGGAGCGGCTGCTCGAGCTGGGCTTCGACGCCGGCCGCCCCAACGGCGTGTTCGGTGCGCAGACCGAGCACGCGCTGCGCACGTTCCAGGGCGACTACGGCCTCAAGGTCGACGGCATCTGCGGGCCCGAGACGCTGCGCGGGCTGCGCCAGCTGTCCCCGAGGGCCCGGGGCGGCTCGCCGGTGCTGCTGCGCGAGCAGGAGCGGGTCCGCAAGGCCGGCCCGCGCCTGCGCGGCAAGCGGATCGTCATCGACCCGGGCCACGGTGGCCCGGACTCGGGCGTCACCGTCGGCGGCGTTCGCGAGGCCGACCTGGTGTGGGACCTGGCCAGACGCCTGGAGGGCCGCATGGTCGCCACGGGCATGCAGGCGCTCCTGTCCCGCGGGCGCGACCAGTGCCCCACCGAGGCCGACCGGGCCGGCTTCGCCAACGAGGTGGGCGGCGACCTGTTCCTGTCGCTGCACTCGGACGCCAACTCCTCGCCACTGGCCCAGGGGGTGGCCAGCTTCCACTTCGGCACCGCGAGCGGCAGCACCTCCACCATCGGCGAGACGCTCGCCGGCTTCGTCCAGCGCGAGCTGGCCGTGCGCACGGGCCTTCTCGACTGCCACGCGCACCGCAAGACCTGGGACACGCTGCGGCTCACCCGCTGCCCCGCGGTCCGTATCGAGATCGGCTACCTCACCAACCAGGACGACCGCCGCAGGCTGGCCGACCCCGCCTTCCGGGACGTGGTCGCCGAGGGCATCCTGGTGGCCGTCAAGCGGCTCTACCTGCTCGGCGAGAACGACCAGCCCACAGGCACGTTCACCTTCGCCGACGTGCTGCGGCACGAGCTCGCCAAGGCCGAGTAGCCCACAGGGTTATCCACAACATCGGGAGTTGTCCACACGGTGTCTGTGGACAACTCCTTCGCGCGGGTCAGCGCTGCAGCACCGGGCTCGCCGTGGTCACCGTAACGGTGCCCAGGAGCTTCTCCAGGGCTGCTTCGACGTCTTCCTTCCACGAGATGGCGCTGCGCAGCTCCAGGCGCAGACGGGGCCAGCGAGGGTGCTGCCGGACCGTCTTGAAGCCGACGCGCAGGAGGAAGTCGGCGGGGACGACGCAGCAGGGCTCGTCGTCGTCGGGCTTGGCATCGCCGAACGCCTCGATGGCCTTCACGCCGCGGCGGGTGAGGTCCTTGGCCACCGCCTGGACGAGCATCCGGCCCAACCCGCCGCCGCGGAACTCCGGCAGCACGTGGAAGCCCGTGAGCAGCACGGCGTCCGGGCTGGGCGGCGAGGTGGGGAAGGCCGACGCACGGGGCACGGCCGTGGGCGGGGCGTAGAGGACGAACCCCACCGGGAGCTTGTCGCTGTACACGATCCGGCCGCAGGAGCCCCACTCCAGCAGGACGCTGGAGACCCAGGCCTCCTTCTCAAGCTCCGCCGTGCCGAACTCCTCGGCCTGCTCCCGCAGGTGCGGCGCCAGCTCCCAGAACACACACGCTCTGCTGTGTTTGGGCAGATCTTCCAGGTTGTCCAGCGTGACGCCGATGACGCGTCGCGACACCCTGACCTCCCACACGGTGTGCATGCCTCGCGGAGTCGAACCACGCGTTTCACGCGGACCGTGTTACGCGTACCGCACGCCAGGATAAGCCCAGTGCGGCGTGCGGAGAAACAACGCGGGCCGGATATCAGCCCCGGTTACACTCGATTGATCTACCAGCACCATCCGACCGCACCAACCGGGATGGAGCCCGCATGACCTCGGTGGGACCACCGCCCGACAGATCGGGCAGCCGCAGCCTCGACCCGCATCTGCGCAGGTACGCCGCTCGAGCGGCCGGTATGACGGCCTCCGAGGTACGCGCGCTCTTCGCGGTGGCGAGCCGGCCCGAGGTCGTCTCGCTGGCCGGTGGGATGCCCAACATCACGGCGCTGCCGCTCGACTCGCTCTCCACCGAGATCGCGGGCCTGATCAGCACAGACGGCCTGGTCGCACTGCAGTACGGGTCCGCGCACGGGCTCCCTGAGCTGCGGGACCAGATCTGCGACGTGATGGCGCTCGAGGAGGTCCGCGGCCATCCCGACGACGTCGTGGTGACCGTTGGCTCCCAGATGGCGCTCGACATGGTGACGAGGATCTTCTGTGATCCCGGCGATGTCGTGCTCGCTGAGGGGCCGTCGTACGTGGGCGCGCTGGGCACGTTCGGCGCCTACCAGGCCGGCGTGGTCCACGTGGCGATGGACGAGGACGGGCTGGTGCCCGAGGCGCTGCGCGAGGCGCTGGCCGCGTGCGAGCGGGCGGGCAAGCGGGTCAAGTTCCTGTACACGATCCCCAACTTCCACAACCCGGCCGGCGTGACGCTGAGCGTGGCCCGGCGGACCGAGATCCTCGAGATCTGTGCCCGGCACCGGGTGCTGGTGGTCGAGGACAACCCGTACGGTCTGCTCGGCTTCGACGGGCAGACCTACCCGGCGCTGCGCTCGATGGACCCGGACAACGTGGTCTACCTCGGCTCGTTCTCCAAGACGTTCGCCGCGGGCCTGCGGGTCGGGTGGGCGCTCGCGCCGCACGCGGTGCGGGAGAAGCTCATGCTGGCCGCCGAGTCCGCCACGCTGTGCCCACCCACGTTGAACCAGATGATCGTCTCCCGCTACCTCGCCACCCACGACTGGCGCGGCCAGATCAAGTCGTTCCAGCAGGCCTACCGGGAGCGGCGGGACGCGATGATCTCCGCGCTGGAGCAGTACCTGCCGGCCGGCTGCACGTGGACCGTGCCGGCCGGTGGGTTCTTCGTCTGGCTGACCGTGCCGGCGGGGGTGGACACCAAGGCGATGCTGCCCCGTGCGGTCACCGCACGCGTCGCCTATGTGTCCGGCACCGGGTTCTACGCTGACGGCCTGGGCAGCCGCCAGATGCGGTTGTCCTTCTGCTACCCGACCCCGGAACGCATCACCGAGGGGGTGCGCCGGCTCGCCGCGGTGCTGTCCGACGAGCTGGAGCTCGCCCGGACGTTCGGCCCGATCAACCAGCGAGCCGGATCCGGCCCCCAGGTGCCCGCGCCGGACACCGCATAACCCTTGCCCGGCAAGTAATCCGCGGTCGGCGGGAACTAGGTACGGTCACAATGGACAGTCCGTTGTGGAGCACGGAGGAGCGTCTCGTGTCCGATCGTTGTGTCGCGGTGCTGTCCGGCGGACTCTCCCACGAGCGGGAGGTCTCGCTGCGTTCCGGACGCCGGCTGTCGTCCGCGCTGCGGACCGCCGGCGTGACGGTCGAGGAGTGGGACGCCGACTCGTCACTGCTGGCCCGGTTGCGGGAGCACCGGCCGGACGCCGTGGTGATAGCGCTGCACGGGGGCGAGGGCGAGGGCGGCTCGATCCAGACGATGCTGGAGATGCTGGACGTCCCGTACGTGGGTGCCGACTCGCACGCGTGCCGGCGGGCCTGGGACAAGCCGACCGCCAAGACCGAGCTGGCCCGGGCCGGGCTCGCGACGCCGGAGTGGGTGGTCCTGCCGCACAGCACGTTCCGCGAGCTCGGGGCGAAGCCGGTGCTGGACGCGATGGTCGACCGGCTGGGCCTGCCGATGATGCTCAAGCCGGAGCAGGGTGGCTCGGCGCTGGGCGCGCAGGTGGTGCGCGACGCGGCGGACCTGCCGGCCGCGATGGTCGGTTGCCTGGCGTACTCGGAGACCGTGCTCGCCGAGCGGTTCATCGAGGGCGTGGAGGTCGCGGTCACCGTGATCGACGGGCCGGACGGGCCGGAGGCGCTGCCCGCGGTGGAGATCGATCCGGAGACCGGGATCTACGACTACACCGCTCGCTACACCGCCGGTCTGACCAACTTCCACACCCCGGCTCGGCTCGACGACCGGGCCGCGGCCGTGGTGGCCGGACTCGCCGTGGCGGCGCACCGGCTGCTCGGGCTCCGCGACGTGTCCCGCACCGACGCGATCGTCGCCGGCGACGGGACCGTCTTCTTCCTGGAGGCCAACTCCTCGCCGGGGCTGACCGAGACCTCGCTCCTGCCGATGGCGATCGAGGTCGCCGGACGCTCGCTCGGCGACATTTATGCCGGCCTCATCGAGCGAGCTGTCGACCGCACCCAGGTCCACGCTGGGTGATCGATCAGGCACTGTCCGCCTTCGTCACCGTGACGTAAGCGACCGGGGTGATCCCTAATCGGATCCCAGCGTCCGATTTGCCCCATTTTTCGACATCAGGTCAACGATTCGCTCAAGATCGTCAACTGAGCCGAACTCGACCACGATCTTGCCCTTGCGCTTGCCGAGCTCGACCTTCACCCGCGTGTCGAACGTGTTGGAGAGGCGCTCGGCCACATCCTGCAGACCCGGCGCCTGCATCGGCTTGCGGGGCGCCTGCTTGGGCTTGGGCGGCGCCGCGTTCTTCAGCAGCGTGACCGCTTCCTCGGTGGCGCGGACGGACAGCCCCTCGGCGACGATCCGGGCGGCCAACTCCTCCTGCATGCCGGCGTCGTCGAGGCCGAGCAGCGCGCGGGCGTGCCCGGAGGAGAGCACGCCGGCGGCGACCCGGCGCTGCACCGGCAGGGGGAGCTTCAACAGTCGGATCGTGTTGGTGATGACCGGCCGGCTGCGCCCGATACGGGAGGCCAGCTCGTCGTGGGTCACCTCGAACTCGTCGAGCAGCTGCTGGTAGGCCGCCGCCTCTTCGAGCGGGTTCAGCTGGACGCGGTGGATGTTCTCCAGGAGGGCATCGCGGAGCATCGCGTCGTCGGCGGTCTGCCGGACGATGGCCGGGATCTTGGCCATCTCCGCACGCTGGGCCGCCCGGAGGCGGCGCTCGCCCATGACGAGCTCGTAGGAGTCACTGCCGAGCTCGCGCACGACGATGGGCTGCATGAGACCGAACTCGCGGATCGAGTGCTCGAGCTCGCTCAGCGACTCCTCGTCGAAGACCTGACGAGGCTGCTTGGGGTTGGCCTGGATCGAGCCGGTCGGGATCTCCCGATACACGGCTCCGGCCACCGAACCGCTCGGCGCAGGAGGAGCGCCGCCGCCCGGCCGGAGCGCTGGCCTCGGCAGCTTCACCGCGCCGTCGGTTGACCCGGCCGGGCCCTGCGGAATCAGTGCGGCGAGGCCTCGGCCCAGTCCGCCCTTGCGTTCGGTCATGTGCTGCTCTCTACTCCCCGCCGAACCCGCGTTCGGCCATCTCCCTGGCCGCGTCGAGGTAGCTCATCGCACCCCGGGAACCCGGGTCGTACGCGAGCACGGTCTGTCCGAAACCGGGTGCCTCGGACACCTTCACGCTCCTGGGGATCACAGTACGCAAGACCGTGTCCCCGAAGTGCTTCCGAACCTCCGCGGTCACCTGATCGGCGAGCTTCGTGCGCCCGTCGTACATGGTGAGCAGGATGGTCGACACCTGCAGGTTCGGGTTGAGGTGGTTCTGCACCAGCTCGATGTTGCGCAGCAGCTGGGAGAGGCCCTCCAGCGCGTAGTACTCGCACTGGATCGGGATGAGCACCTCTTCGGCCGCCACCATCGCGTTGACGGTCAGCAGGCCGAGTGACGGCGGGCAGTCGATGAACACGTAGTCCGGGTTCAGCTGGTCCAGCGCGCCCGTGGGCAGCGCCTCCTTGAGTCGGGCCTCGCGACCCTCCATCGAGACGAGCTCGATCTCCGCGCCGGCCAGGTCGATCGTGGCGGGCACGCAGTAGAGGTTGTCCGACTGGTCGCTCACGGCGGCGGCGTCCGCGAGGGACACCTCGCCGATCAGCACCTCGTAGATGGACGGCACGCCGGACCGGTGATCGACGCCGAGAGCGGTGCTGGCGTTGCCCTGCGGGTCGAGGTCGATCACCAGCACCTTGAGCCCGTGCATGGCGAGCGCCGCCGCGAGGTTGACCGCACTGGTCGTCTTGCCGACGCCGCCCTTCTGGTTCGCAACGGTCATGACGCGGCGGCGCGCGGGTCGGGGAAGTATGTCCTTGGGGTGCAACATCCGAGTGGCGCGTGCCGCCTCTTCGGCGATCGGCGTCCAGCCGGATACCGCCTGCGCGGCCTCGACCGTCTCGTGCATGGTCTGCTCGCTCTGCGGCTGCCCGTGTCGTCCGCTCACGACAGCCCCTCGCAGGCTCGGTGCCGCCGCTCGCGGTCGCCCTGTGCCCATGGTTCGCTCGCACGCTCGCTCACTGTTCGATCCACCTCGCCTGCCCGGACTCGTGCTGTTTCACGTGAAACATCGATCGCTCCGATCGTTGGTCTGCAGGACCCGGGAGCATCTCCGCGGTCACTGCGTCTGATCCTTCCTGGTGCGTCGCGGAGGACGACCATGGACCCCCTCGCGCCCCCGCGCGCCGACCCGCTCGATCTCAATGATGGTTGCCGGCGTCTCCAGGACCCCGACGCCACACCGTTCGACGGTCGGCAGCGACCCACCCGCACGCTTGACCGCGCCGCCATCGCGTGCGATCTCGGCCTCCGCGCTCTCTCCCTTGAGTGCGACGAGCCGGCCGCCCTGCCGTAGCAGAGGGGCGCTCCAGCCCCAGAGTCGATCGAGTGGAGCCACCGCACGCGCGATGACAACATCGGCACCCGAGAGCTGTTGCTTGATAGCCGGCTCTTCGGCGCGACCACGAACCACGATCGCCGACAGCGACAGCGCGTCGACGATCTCCTCCAGCCACGCCACCCGGCGAGCCATCGGCTCCAACAATGTGACGTCCAGATCGGGTCTTGCCAAGCAGAGAGGAATGCCGGGGAGCCCGGCACCGGAACCTATGTCTATGACCCGCACGCCGCTCGGGATCCGCTCGCCGACCACGGCCGAGTTCAGAAGATGGCGATCCCACAGCCGATCGACCTCACGGGGTCCGATCAAGCCTCGCTCTATGCCGACGGCGGCGAGCAGTTCAACGAACTGCACCGCCGCCGGCATGGCGTCGCCGAAGATGGTCGAAGCGGACTCCGGGGGAGCGGGTGCTGATGGCGTCTCGGCCACCTTGCACCCTTCCTCGCTAGTCCCGTTGTTTCACGTGAAACAGAACGCGAGTGTCAGGACTGGCGGAACACCACGACGCGACGCCGGGGGTCCTCGCCCTCACTCTCACTGTGCACGCCGTCGAACGACGCCACAGCGTCGTGGACGACCTTGCGCTCGAACGGCGTCATCGGCTGAAGCCGAACTCGCTCGTCACCGCCGAGCACCCGCTCCGCGGTGGCCCGACCCAGATCCCGCAGCTCCTGCCGGCGGTCCGCTCGCCAGCCCGCGACGTCGAGCATCAGCCGGCTACGGGCTCCCGTCTCCTGCTGCACGGCGAGTCGGGTGAGCTCCTGGAGTGCCTCGAGCACGTTGCCCCGCGGCCCGACGAGCTTCTCCAGATCGTCGCCACCATCGATGCTCACGATCGCGCGGCCGGCTTCGACGTCGAGGTCGATGTCACCGTCGTAGTCGACTAGGTCGAGCAACCGCTCGAGATAGTCGCCCGCGATGTCGCCCTCCTTGACGAGTAGATCCTCGTTCGAGCCAGCGGCGCGGTCGTCACCGTCCTCGTTGTCATCGGCATCGTCCTCAGCGCCGTCCGCGACAGCGTCCGACTCGACGATCACCTCACCATCGGCCACGGCCGGTTGGTCCGCGGTCTGCTCGGCAGTCTCCTCGATGGAGTCCTGCTCTGCCCCCGACTCCTGCACCGTTTCCGGCACGGCTTCTCCTCTCCAGGTCCGGATCCGCCGCGTCAGCGATTCTTCCGACCTGTGTTCTTCTTACGGGAACGGTCTGCGCTCAGACCGGAAACTGTGTCGCCGTCCTCCGGCTTGTCCGCGGCGCCGTTGCCGGTCGCCTTGGCGGCGCCGCTCGTGGACTTGGCGGTGCCGGTCGACTTGGTCGTACCGGTGGACTTCGTGGCGCCCGTCGACCGGGTGCCCGTGGCCTTGGTGGTGCCGGTGGCCTTGGTGGTGCCGGTCGGCTTCGCGGTGCCCGGCTTCGCGGTGCCCGGCTTCGCGGTGCCGCCGGTGGCCGGCTTGGTACCCGGGGTGCCACTCGTGCCGTCGGTGGTGGCCGGACGCTTCTTCACCTGGGCCGGCCGCTGGCCGGGCTTCGGCGCGAGGTTGCTCCGCTTCTCGATGGCGGCGGCCTTCTTCGTCTCTTCCTCGGCGTCGATCTTCCGGTACACGAGCCGCTGCTGCATCATCGTCCACGTGTTGTTGGCGAGCCAGTAGAGCAGCAGACCGATGGGGAAGAACAGACCGAAGATCAGCACCCCCAGCGGGAAGATGTAGAGGGTGAGCTTGTTCATGATCGCGGTTTGCGAGGTGGCCGAGTCCGGGTTCTGCCGCGCCACCGAGTGCCGCGCGGTCAGGTGGGTCAGCACACTCGCGAGGATCATCAGCGGGATCGACACGATGATGACCGACGTGCGGTTGGCGCCCAGCGCCTCGAGCGCCTGCTGCGGCTGGGTGATGAAGTTCGAGAGCCGCGCACCGAACAGGTTGGCGTCGATGTAGGACTGCACGCCCGCGGCGTCGAAGAAGTAGTTCTCGGTGTGGCCCGGCTGGAACGACCGCAGCACATGGAACAGGCCGATGAAGACCGGGATCTGCAGCAGCATCGGCAGGCAGCCGCCGAGCGGGCTGAACCCGTGCTCGCGCTGGAGCTTCTGCATCTCCTGCGCCTGGCGCTGCCGGTCGTTGGCGTACTTCTTCTGGAGCTTCTTCATCTCGGGCGCGAACTCCTGCATCGCGCGCATCGAGCGGACCTGCTTCACGAACGGCTTGAACATGATCGCGCGCAGGGTGAAGACCAGGAACATGATGCCCAGCACCCAGGAGATGCCGCTGCTGTCACCGAACACATGCCCGAACACCCAGTGCCAGCACCACAGAATGAAGGACACGGGGTAGTAGATGAAGTCGAGCACGGAGCTACTCCTTGGCGAGGGGGTGGCGAGCCTGGTTCGGCGTCCCCGACCCGTCGGTGTCAGCGTCTTGGTGGCGCATGTCTGAGTGGCGCGGCTTCTCGCGGCGCGGCGGCACCGGGTCGTAGCCGGCACGGCCCCAAGGGGCACAGCGGGCGAGCCTGTACACGGTGAGCCAGGTGCCGCGCAGCGCGCCGTGGGTCGTCAACGCCTCGACGGCGTACGCGCTGCAGCTCGGCTCGAACCGGCAAGTCGGGGGAAGCGCCGGCGAGATCCATCGCCGGTAGAAGTTGATCGGCACCAGCAGCACGCGGGCCACCGGACCGGGGCGTCGCCGAGAGGCGTCGGTGACAGTGTCTATAGGGGTGTCCGTAGCGGCGTCGCTTGCCGGAGCGTCCACGACAGAGGTGTCCGGCTCCGTGTCATGCGTGACACTCACTGCGCACCACCGTTATCGCCGACCGCGAGTCGCAACCGCCGCAAGGCGGAGTCGATGTCATTGCCGAGCTCCGCACTCGCCGCCTGGGCAGCCTGCGGCAACGCTCGGACGACCAACGAGCAACCCGGCTGGACGGTTCCCAGCCGATCCCGTAACAGATGGCGCAGCCGTCGCGCGACGCGGTGGCGTACGACCGAGTTCCCCACGGCCTTGCTGACGACGAAACCGACACGGGTCCGGCCGGAAGAGGCCACACCGAGCCGAGCGACCTCCTCGGCCGTGATCGCATGCACGACGAGCCGGGGTCGGCCAACTCGCCGACCCTTCCTGGTCACCAGCCGAAAATCGTCGCCACCGGTCAGTCGAGCGGACGCGGGGAGCACGCAGTCAGGCGGACAGGCGCTTGCGACCCTTGCCACGACGAGCCGCGAGGATGGCCCGGCCGGCACGGGTGCGCATGCGCAGCCGGAACCCGTGGGTCCGCGACCGGCGGCGGTTGTTCGGCTGGAAAGTACGCTTGCTCACGGTGGATCTCCCGGTACTGGCTCGCCAAGTTCTCGCGTCTCCGCCGTCGGATCGGCGTCCCGGCCCCAACGCCCGGACATACCGACGGACGGCGCACAGAACTCACCCACACCTCGGGGAGACCTTATGAGACTACGCACCCCCGATCAGGCGGTTCAATCCGGGTCTCTTTTGTCGACCGGCGCGCACCGCTCGGCGACACGCCGCGCACGGTCAGATGCTTGCCCCCGGACACATCTTGTGGCATGGCCCGACGCTTGTTAGCGTGCGGACTCTTGGTTGGCCAGATGGGAGTGGGAGCCCTGCTGCGCCAAGAAGATATGTCGGACCACTGGCAGGTTCCGCTGCGGTCCGCCGTAGCTTCGTGCACAGTTGTGGACAACCCTGTGGATGCAGCCCGCATATCGGGTCGCGACCGGGCTCACCGCCGAGGTGGGCTGGTTCGGGGTGGTCGGAGGGTTGGGCATGACGCATGGCCAACGAGGGGAGGGGAGCTCGTAGGTGTCCGAGCAGCAAATGAACCTGGGTGTGGTGTGGGAACAGGTCGTGCGGGAGCTGTCCGCCGGCACTCTTTCTCCTCAACAACGCGCATGGATGCGAGTGACCCGACCGATCGGGTTGCTCGACGGCACCGCGCTCCTGGCCGCACCGAGTGACTTTGCCAAGGACGCGATCGAGCGAGCTCTCCGCGAGCCGATCACCGACGCGCTCTCCCGGCGACTCGGCCGCGCGATCTCCCTTGCGGTGAAGGTGGATTCGACGACCCCGTCGGTCGCACCACCCATACCGGCAGCGGCGCCCGGCACGCCCGCTGCGCCGTCCAATGGGGACACACGGGTCGACGACCTGTCGTCGCGCACCGCGATCCTGCCACCGGCCAATGAGACCGACGCGGACGGTGACGGAGAAGAGGTGGACGAGGAGAGCGAGGCGCTCGCCACCGTCCACGAGATCTGGCCGACGTTCACCGGGAGCCAACCGCCGTCGAGCGGTCAGCCGTTCACCGCTCCGGCGCAGCCGCAGACCTCCAAGACACGACTGAACGAGAAGTACACGTTCGATACGTTCGTCATCGGCGCTTCCAACCGTTTCGCGCACGCGGCCGCGGTCGCCGTCGCCGAGGCACCGGCCCGCGCGTACAACCCGTTGTTCATCTGGGGTGAGTCCGGGCTCGGCAAGACACACCTGCTGCACGCGGTCGGCCACTACGCGCAACGGCTCTTCCCGGGCATGCGCGTGCGGTACGTGTCGACCGAGGAGTTCACCAACGACTTCATCAACTCGCTGCGCGACGACCGCAAGGTCGCGTTCCAGCGGCGGTACCGCGACATCGACATCCTGTTGGTGGACGACATCCAGTTCTTGGAGGGCAAGGAAGGAACCCAGGAGGAGTTCTTCCACACTTTCAACACGCTCCACAACGCCAACAAGCAGATCGTGGTCAGCTCCGACCGGCCGCCGAAGCGGCTGGAGACCCTGGAGGACCGGCTGCGCACGCGGTTCGAGTGGGGCCTCATCACCGACATCCAGCCGCCCGAGCTCGAGACCCGGATCGCCATCCTCCGCAAGAAGGCCGCACAGGACCGGCTGGCCGCGCCGGCCGAGGTGCTGGAGTTCATCGCCGCCCGCATCGAGCACAACATCCGTGAGCTCGAGGGCGCGCTCATCCGGGTCACCGCGTTCGCTTCCCTTAACCAGCAACCGGTTGACGTGGGCCTCGCCGAGATCGTCTTGCGGGACTTGATCCCTGACTCGCAGGTGCCGGAGATCAGCGCCGCCACGATCATGGCCGTGACCGCGGAGTTCTTCAGCGTGTCGCTCGATGATCTTTGTGGCCCAGGGAAAACGAAGGCGCTCGCGCAGGCACGGCAGATCTCGATGTACCTGTGCCGCGAGCTGACCGACCTGTCGCTGCCCAAGATCGGGCAGACGTTCGGCGGCCGCGACCACACCACGGTCATGCACGCGGAGAAGAAGATCCGCAAGGAGATGGCGGAACGGCGCCGGATCTACGACCAGGTGCAGGAACTCACCTCGCGGATCAAGCAACGCGCCCGCGGCTGACGCCGAACTTCCTTGTGTGGACACGGTTCTCACACAACCCCTTGCATCACCCGGAAAGGGGATTCATGAGCGTCCCCGACCCTGTGCACGACCTGGGTACAGACGGGCCCAAGTCTGGGGAGCGTGCTGTGGGCAACTGGGGTCGATGTGTGGACAACTCTGGTGCCCGACCGAACCATCCACCGACGCGTCGAGCTGTCCACCGGTTGGGCACCCTGTCCATCAACAGCCGGACGCGCCCACCGACGTGCGGGTACGAGAGCTGTCCACACAATCCACAGGACCTACTACTACGACTGTTCTTCTCTCTTCAGTTCATCAACAAGTACAAGACAGGGGTCGCGAGTCAGCGAGCGACGAACCGACCGCACAGCACCGAAGAGCGCGCCGAGAGCATCGAGCCCCGAGTACCGCCCCCGGTCGGGAAGCCGTACGGTTGCGGTCTACGTCGTGAGCTTTCTCGGGTTGGTGCCCGCGTGCCCGCGGCACCTTCTCGTGTCTGGAAAGGACAGTCATGAAGATCCGCGTCGAGCGCGACGGTCTCGCCGACGCCGTCGCCTGGGTCGCGCGCAGCCTGCCGTCCCGCCCACCGGTGCCGGTACTCGGCGGAATCCTGTTGGACACCGGCAGCTCCGACGCGCTGACGATCTCCGGGTTCGACTACGAGGTCTCGGCCACGGTCGGCGTCGCGGCCACCGTCGCGGACGGCGGGCGCACACTCGTGTCCGGTCGGCTACTCGCTGACATCACGCGATCCCTGCCGGCGCAACCGGTCGAGATCATGGTCGACGGCGCACGCGTGTCGATCGCCTGCGGGAACGCGAAGTTCAGCCTTCCGACGATGCCGGTCGAGGACTACCCCCAGCTGCCGGCGATGCCGCCGCACGCGGGTGAGCTCGCCGGCGAGGTGTTCGGCCTCGCGGTGAGCCAGGTCGCGGTCGCCGCCGGGAAGGACGACACGCTGCCGATGCTCACCGGCGTGCGGGTCGAGATCGACGGCGAGAAGCTCACCCTGGTCGCCACCGACCGGTTCCGCCTCGCGATGCGCGAGTTCACCTGGACGCCGGACGAGAGCCTCGCCCGCTCGGGCGAGATCGCCGTGCTCGTCCCCGCACGCACGCTGGCCGACGCGGCCAAGGCACTCGGCACCTCGGGCACCAAGGTCGAGATCGCACTCGCGGCCGGCGAGGGGCTCATCGGTCTGTCCGGCTCGGGCCGGCGCACCACCAGCCGGCTGCTCGACACGGAGTTCCCCCGCTACCGCCAGCTGCTCCCGTCCGAGCAGACCGCGACCGCGATCATCGACGTGCCCCCGCTCGTCGAGGCGATCAAGCGCGTGTCGCTCGTCGCCGAGCGCGGCACCCAGGTGCGGCTGGAGTTCGGCGAGTCGGGGCTGCGCCTGTCCGCCGGTGGCGACGACGAGGGCAGCGCCGAGGAGGAGCTCGCGGTCGAGTACACCGGCAACCCCGTCACGATCGCGTTCAACCCGGCGTTCCTGCAGGAGGGTCTCGGTGCGCTGCACGCCGACCGGGCCGAGCTGTCGTTCACGACCCCGAGCCGTCCGGCGCTGATCAAGCCCGTCGGCGAGGATGGCAACGTGGTGCCGGGATACCTGCACCTGTTGATGCCGGTGCGGCTGCCCGGCTGATCGGAGGACGTCAGTGCCTAGCAAGGTCCAGCTCGGTCTCGTCGGTCTCGGCAAGATGGGCTTCAACATGCGCGACCGGGTGCGCGCGGCCGGCCACGACGTCGTGGGCTACGACCGCAACCCGGACGTCACCGACTCGACGTCGCTCGCCGACATGGTCGCCAAGCTCGAGGTGCCGCGGACCGTCTGGGTCATGGTCCCCTCGGGCGGCCCGACCCGGCAGACCATCGCCGAGCTCGCCGACCTGTTGGCCGAGGGCGACCTCGTGATCGACGGCGGCAACTCGCGGTTCACCGACGACCAGATCAACTCCGAGCTGCTGGCCGGCAAGGGGATCGGCTACCTCGACTGCGGGGTGTCCGGTGGCGTGTGGGGCAAGGAGAACGGCTACGCGCTGATGGTCGGCGGCTCGGCCGAGAACGTCGAGCGGGCGATGCCGGTCTTCGACGCGCTGCGTCCGGACGGCCCGCGCGAGGAGGGTTTCGCGCACGCCGGCCCGGCCGGTGCCGGGCACTACGCGAAGATGATCCACAACGGCATCGAGTACGGGCTGATGCAGGCCTACGCGGAGGGCTTCGAGCTGCTCGAGGCGGCGAAGGTCATCGAGGACGTGCCCTCGGTGATCAAGGCGTGGCAGCGGGGCACGGTCGTCCGCTCGTGGCTGCTCGACCTGCTGGTCCGCGCGCTCGACTCCGACCCCGAGCTCGACGACCTGCGTGGCTACGTCGAGGACTCCGGCGAGGGCCGGTGGACCGTCGAGGAGGCGATCAACCTCGCGGTGCCGGCGCCGGTGATCTCGGCCGCGTTGTTCTCGAGGTTCCGCTCCCGGCAGGAGGACTCACCGGCGATGCGTGCGGTCGCGTCGCTACGCAACCAGTTCGGCGGGCATGCGGTGCACCAGGCCGGGCCGACGTCGGGCGCGGGCTCCACCCAAGGTTGACGTGTACGTCCGGCACTTGCAGGTCAGCGACTTCAGGTCCTGGGAGCACGCGGACCTGGAGCTGGCACCCGGTGCGAATGTCCTCATTGGACAGAACGGTCAGGGCAAGACCAACCTGATCGAGGCGATCGGCTACTCGGCGACACTCGGCTCGCACCGGGTCGCGGTGGATCTTCCGCTGATCCGGCACGGATGCTCGCGCGCGATCGTGCGCACCGCGGTGGTCAACGAAGGTCGTGAGCTGACGATCGAGCTGGAGATCACCGCGGGAAAGGCGAACCGGGCGAGGGTGAACCGCGCGCCGATGCAGAAGACCCGCGACGTGCTGGGGATCCTGCGCACCGTGTTGTTCGCGCCGGAGGACCTCGCCTTGGTGCGGGGCGACCCGAGCGAGCGGCGCCGCTTCCTGGACGACCTGCTGGTACTGCGCGCGCCCCGGTACGCGGGGGTGCGCGCGGACTACGAGCGGGTCCTGCGCCAGCGCAACGCGTTGCTCAAGTCGTCGGGCCACGCGCGGCGCGCCGGCTCGAAGGGTGACATCGCGACGCTCGACGTGTGGGACGGGCACCTCGCCCGGCACGGCGCGGAGCTCCTCGCCGGCCGGCTGGACCTGGTCGCCGACATGGCCGACCACGTCACCGCCGCCTACGCCGGGGTCGCGCCGGAGTCGCGGCCGGCGTGGATCAGGTACCGGTCCGGCATCGCCGAGTCGTTCCCGGCGGGGTACGGCACGCCCGGCACGCGCGCGGATATGGAGGTGTTGACCGACGCGCTCCTCGCCGCGATGGTCGCCGCCCGCGACGCCGAGCTCGACCGGGGGGTGAGCCTGGTCGGCCCGCACCGCGACGAGCTCGAGCTGACCCTGGCCGACGTCGCGGCGAAGGGGTACGCGAGCCACGGCGAGTCGTGGTCGTTCGCGCTCGCCCTGCGACTCGCCTCCTACGAGCTGCTCCGTGCCGACGGCACCGAGCCGGTGCTCGTGCTCGACGACGTGTTCGCCGAGCTCGACCGGCACCGGCGGCAGCGACTCGCCGAGGTGGCGGTGAACGCCGAACAAGTCCTGGTTACCGCCGCGGTGGAGGAGGATGTCCCGGACGAGCTCGACGGGTCTCGTTACGTTGTGTCCAACGGGGAGGTGGCGCGTGCCGGACCGGTCGCCCGATGATCACCAACAAGTCACCAACAGTGATGTGAAACGTCACACATCTGGGGACAAACCTGTGGATAGTGTGGATAACGCTGTCACTTTGCGCCCGTCGAACCCCCGTGGCCAGGCGGATCCAGCCGCCCTGAACACCCAAAAGGGTGTTGATGATGATCACGCCGCAAGTTCCACCACAGAGGGTGACTATCCACAGCTACGTGGATCGGATCTGGCCCGGGCGGCGCTGCGTGCCGCCAGGGAGGTGTCCGGTGGGCCGGATACGAAAAAGAACAAGCAGGTCAAGCGTGGTTTTGTGGCCGGGTCACGGCGCAGGCGGCGCTGGTCGGGCGCCGGGCCGGACGCCCGCGATCCACAGCCCCTCGGCCGGCTCGCCGCCCGGATCGCCGCCGACCGTGGATGGAACGGCCAGCTCACGACCGGCCAGCTGTTCGGCCGGTGGGGCGCGATCGTCGGGGAGGACGTGGCCGAGCACGCGCAGCCGGTGTCCCTGTGTGACGGCGAGCTGACCATCCAGGCGGAGTCGACCGCGTGGGCCACCCAGCTGCGGCTCCTCCAACGCCAACTGCTCGCCAAGATCGCCGCCGGGGTGGGCAACGGCGTGGTCAAGCGGCTGAAGGTGCACGGTCCGTCCACGCCGAGCTGGCGTTATGGGTATCGGCACGTGCGCGGACGGGGGCCCCGGGACACCTACGGGTGAACCGGCGGCCGGAAGCTGTCAGATCCGCTCCGGAGACTACCCTCAGGCGTCCAGCCACGTGCCTCATTCCGCCAGCGCGTCTGTGACGGAGCTAGGGGTGTCCTTGACCCGCTTCTGCACGACCGCACCAGTACAATTGATGTAGCGAGTCGGGATAGTCGAGACGCCCCGGTCGCGAACCGGCAGGAACCGGCCAGCACGCCCGACCAACGCACCGTCCTGACGAGGAGACACCACGCCCGTGGCAGCCACCAACAATCATGAATACAACGCGGCCTCCATCACGGTCCTTGAAGGGCTCGAGGCCGTCCGCAAGCGGCCCGGCATGTACATCGGCTCCACCGGTGAGCGCGGTCTGCACCACCTCATCTGGGAGGTCGTGGACAACGCGGTCGACGAGTCGATGGCCGGCTACGCGACGCGGGTCGAGGTCACCCTCCTCGCCGACGGCGGCGTCCGGGTGGTCGACGACGGCCGGGGCATCCCGGTGGAGCTGCATCCGGTGCACAAGAAACCGACCCTGGAGATCGTGCTCACCCAGCTGCACGCGGGTGGCAAGTTCGACAGCGAGTCCTACGCGGTGTCCGGCGGTCTGCACGGCGTCGGCGTCTCCGTCGTCAACGCGCTGTCGACCGGACTGGACGTGGAGGTGTACCGCAACGGCCGGGAGTGGACCCAGCACTACGAGCGGTCCGAGCCGGGTGAGCTGATCGAGGTCGGCGACACCGACCGCACCGGCACCTCGGTCACGTTCTGGGCGGACTGTGGCATCTTCGAGACCACCACCTACAACGCCGAGACCGTCGCCCGCCGGCTGCAGGAGATGGCGTTCCTCAACAAGGGCCTCACCATCGTGCTCCGCGACGAGCGGGTGTCCGACGAGGACACGGCGGCCGACGCCGAGGGCAAGACGGCCCGGGTCAAGGAGCGCACCTACCACTACCCGGGTGGGCTCGAGGACTTCGTCACGCACATCAACCACACGCGCGAGGCGATCCACAACAACGTGATCTCCTTCGAGGCCAAGGGTGACGGGCTCGAGGTCGAGGTCGCGATGCAGTGGAACACCGGCTACAGCGAG
This sequence comes from Actinophytocola sp., assembly GCF_009379765.1. Lineage (GTDB taxonomy): Bacteria > Actinomycetota > Actinomycetes > Mycobacteriales > Pseudonocardiaceae > Actinophytocola. Next base: position 38,817 of record NZ_WHTD01000067.1, read on the forward strand.
TCGGTCTACACCTTCGCCAACACGATCAACACCGCCGAGGGCGGCACCCACGAGGAGGGCTTCCGCGCCGCGCTGACCCGAGTGGTCAACGTGTACGCGCGGGAGAAGAAGCTGCTGAAGGAGAAGGACACCAACCTCACCGGCGACGACGTGCGCGAGGGCCTCGCGGCCATCATCTCGATCAAGCTGGCGGAGCCCCAGTTCGAGGGCCAGACCAAGCAGAAGCTCGGCAACACCGAGGCGAAGACCTTCGTGCAGACCACGTGCAACGAGTGGCTGGCCGACTGGTTCGAGCGCAACCCTTCCGACGCGCGCACGATCGTCACGAAGTCGGTCTCCTCCGCCCAGGCGCGCATGGCCGCCCGCAAGGCCAAGGAGCTCGTGCGCCGCAAGGGGGCGCTCGACATCGGCGGGTTGCCCGGCAAGCTCAAGGACTGCCGGTCGACCAACCCTGAGGAGTGCGAGCTCTACATCGTCGAGGGCGACTCCGCGGGCGGCTCGGCCAAGGAGGGCCGGGAGTCGATGTTCCAGGCCATCCTCCCGATCCGCGGCAAGATCATCAACGTGGAGAAGGCGCGCATCGACCGGGTGCTCAAGAACACCGAGGTGCAGAGCCTGATCACCGCGCTGGGCACGGGCATCCAGGAGGACTTCGACCTCTCGAAGCTGCGGTACCACAAGATCGTGCTGATGGCCGACGCCGACGTGGACGGCCAGCACATCCGGACCTTGTTGCTCACGCTGCTGTTCCGCTTCATGCGCCCACTCGTCGAGGCCGGGCACGTGTACCTCGCGCAGCCGCCGCTGTACAAGATCAAGTGGCAGCGCACCGAACCGGAGTTCGCCTACTCCGACCGCGAGCGCGACGGCTTGATGGCGGCGGGGCTCGAAGCGGGCAAGAAGATCAACCGCGACGACGGCATCCAGCGGTACAAGGGTCTCGGTGAGATGAACGCCGACGAGCTGTGGGAGACCACGATGGACCCGGCGCACCGGCTGCTGCTCCAGGTGACCCTGGACGACGCCGCCACCGCCGACGAGCTGTTCAGTGTGCTGATGGGCGAGGACGTCGAGGCCCGGCGCTCGTTCATCACCCGCAACGCCAAGGACGTCCGATTCCTCGACGTGTGATTCGAGGAACGGGTCGAAGGAAAAGGAACCAGAGTTCGTGACCGAAACCTTGCCTCCGGAGGGCGACCGGGTCGAACCGATCGACATCCAGCAGGAGATGCAGCGCTCCTACATCGACTACGCGATGAGCGTCATCGTCAGCCGCGCGCTGCCGGACGTTCGGGACGGCCTCAAGCCGGTACACCGACGCGTGCTCTACTCGATGTACGACACCGGCCTGCGCCCCGAGCGCAGCCACGTCAAGTGCTCACGCATCGTCGGCGACGTCATGGGCAACTACCACCCGCACGGCGACTCGGCGATCTACGACGCGCTCGTCCGCCTCGCCCAGCCGTGGTCGCTGCGGTACCCGCTCATCGACGGCCAGGGCAACTTCGGCTCGCCGGGCAACGACCCGCAGGCCGCGATGCGGTACACCGAGGCGCGCATGACGCCGCTCGCCATGGCGATGCTGCAGGACATCAACGAGGAGACCGTCGACTTCTCGGACAACTACGACGGCAAGACCCAGGAGCCCGACGTCCTGCCGTCGCGCATCCCGAACCTGCTGGTCAACGGCAGCGGCGGCATCGCCGTCGGCATGGCCACCAACATCCCGCCGCACAACCTGCGCGAGGTCGCCGCCGGCGTCATCTGGGCGCCGGAGAACTGGGACGCGTCCGACGACGAGACGCTCGCCGCGATGATGATGCGGATCAAGGGCCCGGACTTCCCGACGCACGGCCAGATTCTCGGCACCCAGGGCATCGAGGACGCCTACCGCACCGGCCGCGGCTCGATCCG
>NZ_WHTD01000236.1 GCF_009379765.1 Actinophytocola sp.
GGCATCCCCCAACCCTCACCACTTCAGGCCCGGCTCCTGGATCTACTCGGCGTCGACCCCACCACCCTAAGATGATCAAGTACCGCACCCGACAACCAACTCGAGTTGATCAACCCCCATGTGCGGAATACCCGGCTAGCAGCCGCTCGTAGCCCTCGACGGTCCCCGGGTCGCCCACGGTCCGGATGATCCAGGTGCCGAGCTCGGTCTCGTTGGCGCGCAACCGAAGGATGAGGTCGTCCAGCTCGCGGGTCATGGCCAGCGGCCAGAACTCGGCGCCCTGCTCGAGCCCACCGGTCACGGTGTCCGGCACCCGCAGCGTGATGGCGACCGTGCCGGCCTCCCGGTCGAGCACCGACGTGACGTACCGGTCGCGGCGCAGCGGGGTCAGCTCGATCCCGGTGGCGTCGACGGGCCTCGTCGACCGCTCGGCGAGCTGGGCGGCGCGCTGCCGGACGGTCTCCTCGAACTTGCGCGGCGGCGCCAGCTCGTCGACGAGCTTCCAGCCGAGCGCGGTGGTGCCCTTGACGCCGTCGGAGCGGGTGGCGAACACGTCGGCGAGGTCCTTGCGGGTACCGCGCTTGTCGACGACGCGGGTGAGGCCGCCGGTGCCGGGCAGCACGCCGAGCAGCGGGACCTCGGGTAGCGAGACGGTCGAGGAGTTGTCGTCGACCAGCACGATGTGGTCGCAGGCCAGCGCCAGCTCGTAGCCGCCGCCCGCGCAGGAGCCGTTGACCGCGGCCAGGTAGGTCTGGCCGGAGTTGGCCGTGGCGTCCTCCATGCCGTTGCGGGTCTCGTTGGTGAACTTGCAGAAGTTCACCTTCCACTCGTGTGCGGAACCGGCGAGCATCCGGATGTTCGCGCCTGCGCAGAAGACCTTGTCCTTGCCGCTGGTGACCACGACCGTGCGGACCTCGGGGTGCTCGAAGCGCAGCCGCTGGGTGGCGTCGTAGAGCTCGATGTCGACGCCGAGGTCGTAGGAGTTCAGCTTCAGCTCGTAGCCCGGGACGAGGCCACCCTGCTCGTCGACGTCGAGCACCAGCCAGGCGATGCTGCCCTCGATCCGGAGCCGCCAGTGCCGGTAGCCGTCCGGATGCGCGTCGAAGGACACCATCGGGACCCCCTCCTCGTGGTGGGACCATCCTATCCTCTACACATGCATGGCGCTCGTCAAGGTTATGTAGAAGATGGCCACCGTTAGGGTGCCACTCATGAGCCGTTCGGGGAGGCGGGCCGCGGTGCGGCTGGCCACGTTGCTGACCACCACCGGAACCCTGCACTTCGTGGCGCCGAAGCAGTTCGACGCCATCGTGCCGTCCGCACTACCAGGGTCGGCGCGGTTCTGGACCTACGCGTCGGGGGTGGTGGAGCTCGGGCTGGCCGGACTGCTGGCCGTGCCGCGGACGCGGTGGGTCGGCGGCACCCTCGCGGCGGCGTTCTTCGTCGCCGTGTTCCCGGGGAATATCAAGTCCGTGAAGGTCGCGCGGCATCCGGCGTTGAAAGCCGTCGCCGTGGCGCGGCTGCCGATGCAGGTTCCGCTGGTCAGGCAGGCACTTGCCGCCCGGGAGGGATGATCGGGAGCGTTTTGGGACTTTCGGGCGTTGTAGGGGTGACGGGACTTCTATGAGGGAGGCACTGCCGTGCCTGTGTTCGTGCTCCTGCTGGTCATGATGCTGGCCGAGATCGCGGTGATCGTCGCGATCGGGCAGGCCATCGGTGTGCTGACCACCATTCTGTTGCTGGTCGTCGTGTCCGTGGTGGGCGTGGCGATGCTGCGCAGGCAGGGCACCCGCACGCTGACCGCCTTCTCCGACGCGGTGCGCAACCGGCGGGACCCGTCGCCGGAGATGGTCGACGGCATGCTGGTCGGCGTCTCCGCCGCGCTGGTGCTCTTCCCCGGGTTCGTCTCGGACGTGCTCGCGTTGCTGCTGCTGTTCCCGCCCACCCGGGCCGTCGTGCGGCGCCGGGTGCTGCGGCGGGCCGACGCGCGCCGGGCAGCCCGCCCCCAGCAGGTGCTCGTGGTCGACTCCGAGGTCGTACGGCCCGAGCGGCCCGGCCCGATCGTGATCGACTCCGTACGCGAGGACCGCGACTGAGCCGGGCCCGTCCAACGCCCTGAACGACGCGCTCGGGACGCTCAACGTCCCCAACGACGCGTTCGGGGCATGTTGGCCCGAGGACCCCGTACTCGCTGGTGGTGGCCACCGGCTGGCCCATGTCGCCGTCGGTCGTGGACACAAGGACGACCCACCCCATCGACACTTTCGCGACGAGCCGTCGCGACAGGACGGTCACCCCAGCACGTTGGCGGGCGGTTCCCACTGGGAGAGTTCGCAGAGCGCACAAGATTGACGAATTAGGAGGGTATGCAGTATTCCAGACGGAGGAGGTCGCCATGGCCAACGATGTCGATGGACCCGCCACTTCGGAAACCACCGAAACCGTCTCGGAATACCACCTCGGCGTCAGCCGCCCGCCCCTCGGCGTGGCGGACCTGCCGGAACCAGAGGAAGTCTTCAAGGTTCGCCGCCTCGGCGTGCGACAGATCATCCAGTTCGTCATCGGGCCGAGCCTGATCGCGCTCGGCATCTCGATCGGCAGCGGCGAGTGGCTGCTCGGGCCGAACGCCATCGGGGAGTTCGGATTCATCGGCGTCGGATGGGTGATCACCGTCTCCGCCGTGCTGCAGACCTTTTACAACGTCGAATGTTCACGCTACGTCATGGCGACCGGCGAGGTGCCGATCGTCGGGTTCGGGCGGGTGCCGCCCGGCTGGAAGCTGTGGGTTCCCTTCGCCCTCATCGCGTTCTACTTCGCCTTCATCTTCGGCGGGTGGGCCGCGGGCGCGGGCCAGGGACTGTTCGCACTGATCACCGGGCGGCTGCACGAGCCGGACGAGATCGAGTGGGTCCGCGTGCTCGCCATCGGCCTGCTGCTCGTCGTCTTCCTCATCACCGCCGTGGCCCGCAAGATCTCCCGCGCGCTGGAGCTCGCCAACTTCGTGATTATCGGCATCCTGCTGACGATCCTGATCATCGTGTGCCTGGCGATCGTGCCGTGGTCGATCTGGTGGGAGGGCGTCCGCGGCCTGGTCACCCCGGCGGCACCACCGCCCGGGATCTCCGCGACCACGCTCGGCGGGCTCGCCGGGTTCACCGCACTCGCGTCGGGCCTGAACTGGTACGCGATGAACCACTACCGGGACAAGGGCTACGGCATGGGCTCGCGGGTCGGGTTCCTCTCCGGCATGCGCGGCGAGCGGCAGACGATCCGGCCGGTCGGCGTGACCTTCCCGGACACCGCGGCGAACACGTCGCGGTGGAAGCGCTGGTACAAGCTGCTGATGATCGACCTGTGGGTGGTGTTCTTCGGCGGCGCGATGATCGGCATGCTGCTGCCGACGATCCTCATGGCACGGGTCGTGCAGACCAGCGGTGAGGCACCGACCACGGCCAACGTGCCGACGTTCACCGCGGACAAGCTGGGCGCCGAGTACGGCACGTGGATGTTCTACCTGATGCTGTTCGTCGGTGTGCTGGTGCTGTTCTCCACCCAGCTAGGCATCTTCGAGGCGCTGGTGCGCAACTTGACCGACGCCTCGCACGCCATCAGCCCCAAGCTCCGCCGCAGGCTCGAGGAGGATCCGCGGAAGTTCTACTACCCGTTCATGCTCCTGCTGATCGTCGTCATCGGCGGCGCACTGCACCTCGCGCTGCCGACGGAGCTCGTGCAGATCTCGGCGAACATGTCGAACTTCGGCGCGCTGATGTTCCCGTTCGCGTTGATGTACCTGAACTCCAGGTTGCCCAGGGCCGCCCGCCCGCGGCCCTGGCACTACATCATCCTGGTGCTCAACGTGATCTTCTTCGGGTTCTTCTTCGTCAACTTCGCCTACGAGTTCATCACCGGCACGGCACTCGTGCAGTTCTAGGACTTGTGTTCTAGGACTGCGGGGTCGGGAAGGCGACCGGGCCGCGACGACCGGCCCGGTCGACCGCCCGCACCCCGAAGAACACGTTGTCCTTGGACATGTCGACGCTCGTCGCGGTCACGTCGCCGACCGGGATGGCGTGCGTCCACTCCGCGGCGGTGGTCTCCCGCCACACCACCTCGTAGCCGGCGATGTCGGGCTCGGTTCCGCGCTCCCACACCAGGTCCGTGTCGTTGGTGAGGTTGGCGGTGAGGATGTGCGTGCCCTTCGGCGCGCCCGGGGCGGTGGCCAGCGACCACAGCGCCGCCGCGTTGACCTTGGCCACCCGGGTGACGAACGCGAAGTCGCAGAACTCGATCAGGTCGCCGAACTGCTTGCCGTCCTCGACCCGCACGTCCTGGTGCTGGTGGGCGAAGTTCTCGTTGGGCTCGGTGAACCGCGCCGCGGGGTAGCCCCGCTCCAGGAAGCTGATGTGGTCCCCGCCGCGCAGGTACCGGTCGCGCCGGTAGATCACCCGCACGTTCATCCCGGTCTCGTCGTTGTCCGCCACCTCGCGCACGAACCTCGCCAGCTGGCGGGACGGCGAGTCGTTCTCCCCGCCGACCGCACGGCGGATGTTGCCCTCCTGCGGGGTCTCCGCGGTCGGCACGCCCTCGGCGAACAGGCGGATCGTGCGCGGGTCCCGGGTGCCGTCGTCGGCGGTGCTGCTGCCGACGATGTCGTTGGTGAACATGGCTTGCACGTCGGTACCGGCGGCCTTGAACAGCTCGGCCAGGTGCGCGGAGCCGTACAGGCCCTGCTCCTCGCCCGCCACCGGGGCGAACACGATCGTCGCCTCGGGCGCGCGCTTCGCGAGCACCCGCGCCAGCTCCAGCACGACCGCCACACCCGACGCGTCGTCGTTGGCGCCGGGCGCGTCGCTGGTCGCGTTCATGATGTCGGTGACCCGCGAGTCGTAGTGCCCGGTCACCACGTACACCCGCTCCGGCGACGTCGAGCCGCGCAGTGTCGCGACCACGTTGGTGATCCTTGTCGGGACGGGGATCCGGCCGCCGTCCGGCTCCTGGATGTAGGACTGCAGCTCGACGGTCATCCGGCCGTCGGACGCCTCCGCGTACGTCGACATCTCGGCGAACATCCAGTCCCGCGCCGCGCCGATCCCCCGTACCGGATCGTCCTGCACGGAGAGCGTGTGCCGGGTACCGAACGACACGAGCTTCGCCACCGTCGCCTCGATCCGCCGCTGGTCCAGCTCGCGCAGGATGCCTCTCAGCTCCTTGCTCGGCTTCTGCGCCAGCGGCGGCCGGTCGGAGTCGTGGCCGTGTCCGGGATCGCCGGAGGCGACCCCGGGGACCCCGACGAGTGACACACCGCCGGCCGCCACCGAGGCCGCGAGAAAGGTTCGCCGTGATGCCTTGGATTGCTCGGGATTCTGTGCCATCCCTACTGCCTACACCGGTATCGCCACGTGGTACAGACCTCAGAACCGGACGTTGTCCAGATATTCGAAGCTGTTGCGCGCGGTGTCCAGCGGTGCGGGCTGGTCGTCCCGCTCCACCAGCCAGTACCGGACGCCACCCCGGTCGGCCTTCTCGAAGATGCGGCGGAAGTCGACCACGCCCGCCCCGACGTCGGTCCAGCCGCCGGCACCGTTGTGGTCCTTCACGTGCAGCACCGGGAACCGGTCCGGGTGGTCCTCGAACAGCCACCTGCTGTCCGCACCCGCCCGGTCCGCCCAGCCGAGGTCCAGCTCGAAGTCGACGTAGCGCGGGTCAGTCTCGTGCAGCAGGATCTCGTAGAGCGACTTGCCGTCGATGACGCGGAACTCCGAGTCGTGGTTGTGGTGCAGCATGCCCATGCCCAGCTCCCGCGCGGCCACACCCGCCTCGGTGAGCTGCTGGGCGCCCAGCCGCATCCCTTCGATGGTGTACATGTCGCCCGGGAAGGACGACAGGACGACCCACCTGACGCCGATGGTCTTCGCCTCGGCGAGCTTGTTCGCCCAGTTCCCGGTGATGTCGCCGTGTCCGACGTGCAGGATCACCGGGTTGAGCCGGGCCTCGCGGCACATGTCCCGGATCTCGGCCGCCGGCCTCGGGAATGCGCTTACCCCGACGCACTCGTAGCCGATCCGCGCCATCGCCATCAGTGTGCCGAGTGGATCGGCGGCCAGGATGTCGCGAACGGTGTAGAGGTGCATGCCGATGCCGCTGTCCGGGATGCTCCTCCGGTGCCGGCCCGGGCTCGCGGCCGCGGCGGTGGCGGTGGTCAGGCCGGCGCCGGCCGTGGCGGCGACCGTGGTGACGGCGACTGTCTGCAGGATTCTACGTCTCGTCTGGTCCATTCAGGTGCGCTCCAGTGGTCACGTTCCGGACCTACGTCATCTCGGAAAGTACCTGAGAAAGCGCTTTCCTGCTAGACCCCGGGTGCCGGCGCCCCGCGGGCTTGACTCGCGGGGCGGTGCTGTGGTTCATTAGTTGAGTAATGAACCGACTGACCCAGCTGGCGGCGCGGATGTTCGACGACCGGAGCCCGATCTACCGGCAGATCGCCGACCGGATCGAGGCCGACGTGTTGAGCGGGACGCTGGGTGGCGACGAGCAGGTCATGTCGACCAACAAGTACGCGGCGTTCCACCGGATCAACCCGGCCACCGTGGCCAAGGCGTTCCAGCAGCTCGTCGACGACGGCGTGCTGTACAAGCGGCGCGGCATCGGCATGTTCGTCAGCCCGGACGCGCCGGAAAAGTTGCGGGCCGGGCGCCGCAAGAGCTTCCTCACCGACGTGGTCGATCCGATGGTGGCGCAGGCCAAGGCCATCGGCGTCCCGGTGTCCGAGCTCATCGAGCGGATCACCGAACTCACCGGAGAGGGATGAATGAGCACGATCATCGAGGCGGACCGGTTGTCGTTGCGGTACCACGATGTCACCGCGCTCGACGAGGCGCGCTTCACGCTGACCGGCGGCAACGTGCTGGAGTTCGCCGGGTACCTGCGGGAGAGCTGGGACTCCGGCTACGCGACCGAGCTCGCCGAGCTGTTCTCCTTGCCGCTCACCAAGTCCGTCGGCTCGCTCTCGCACGGCCGGCAGTGCGCGCTCGGCATCACGATCGGCCGCGCCTCGCGCACCCAGGTCACCATGTTCGACGAGTCCTACCTCGGGCTCGACGCGCCGTCGCGGTACAAGTTCTACGACGCGCTGCTCGCCGAGGCGATGGCCCACCCGCGCACGATGATCATCTCGACGCACCTGATCGAGGAGGTCAGCGCGTTGTTCGAGGAGGTGCTCATCCTCGACGAGGGGCGACTGGTGCTGCACGAGCAGGCGGAGACGTTGCGCGCGGCGGGATCCGCGGTCACCGGCGACGTCGAGACGGTCGACCGGTTCGTCACCGGGATGCGCGTGCTGGGCGTGAAGACGTTGGGGCGCACCAAGTCCGCGATGGTCCACGGCGAGCTCGACGGCGAGCGGCAGGCGCAGGCGCGGGCGCGGGCGGCGGGGTCTCCGAGAGCGTCCTGCACTACGCGGCCACCCAGGCGCCGCGATGGCTGGTGTTCGGGCTCGGCATCGACGTCGTCTCGACGTACCTGCGGATGCACCTCGCGCACGGGCGCACCCGGCGCGACTTCATCGGGCAGGCCGTGGCGTACACGGTGATCATGTCCGGCTTCACCGCGGTGCTGATCACGGTCGGATACCTGCTGGAGCGCGGGTTCTACGCGTTGTTCGGCTGGCCGCAGACGCTCTCGCGAAGGCATGTTCTCCACCGCCGGCCAGTATCCGGCGATCCTGGGCACGTTCTGGCTGATCTTTCTCATGTGGACGATCGCCGGTGTGGTCATCGGGCTCGGCTTCTTCCGCTCCACCGGCATCGGCTTCTCACCATCCCGACCGGGCTCCTGATCGTGCTGCCGAGCATCGTCGCGACCCGCAGCGGCGGCCTGCCGTTCTTCGGGGACGAGCTCGCCGACCTCGACATCGCCACCGGCGTGGTGCTCGCCGGGTCGGCCGCGCTGTTCGTCGTGGCGGTCGGGATCGTGTGGGCCATCGTGCGCGACGTACCGATGAAGGCCAAGACTCCGTGACCCGGTCCGGGGCGCTGGGCCTCGTACGCGGCAACCGCGCGTTCGGTGCCCTCGCCCTGGCCAGGATCGTCTCGCTCACCGGCGACTCGCTCAGCCTCGTCGCCCTCATGCTGTACACGGCGAACACCGCGGGCGAGGCGCTCGCGGTGGCGTTGTTGCTGCTGGTCGGCGACTTCGCGCCGGCGCTGCTGAGTCCGCTCGCGGGCGCGGTGTCCGACCGGTTCGACCTGCGCCGGGTGATGATCGCCGCGGAGCTGGTCCAAGGTGGACTGATCTGCGCGATCGCGCTCACCCTGCCGCCGCTGCCGATCCTGCTCGTGCTGGTGGGTCTGCGCGCGGCGGCCGGCCAGGTGTTCCTGCCGGCGTCCCGCGCGGCGGTGCCGGCGCTGGTCCCGGACGCCGACCTGCCGGCGGCGAACTCGGTGCTGGGCTTCGGTTCCAACGGCGGCGAGGCACTCGGCCCGCTGATCGCCGCCGCGCTCGTCGGGGTGCTCGGCATCCCGGGCGTGCTGCTGGTGGACGCCGCGTCGTTCCTGGTCTCCGCACTACTGCTGCTCGCCGTGCCAGGGCTGCGCCCCGGTGCCGCCGAGCACGAGCCACTGCTCCGCTCCGCACGGATCGGCCTGCGGTTCATCTGGTCACGCGGGCCGGTTCGGGTGATCGCTCTGGGGTTCTGCGCGGTGGTGGCGTGCAACGGGGTCGACGACGTGGCGCTGGTGTTCCTCGCGACCGACACGTTCGACGCGGGCGACGCGGCGGTCGCGCTGCTGCTGGCCGCGGTCGGCATCGGGCTGGTCGCCGGCTACGCGCTGCTGACCGCGTTGGGCACCCGGGTGTCGATGGTGGTGCTGCTGCTCGCCGGGTTCGCGGTGAGCAGCGTCGGGAACCTGCTGACCGGGCTGGCGTGGGCGGTGGCCGCCGCGTTCACCGTGCAGACCGTGCGCGGCATCGGCATCGCCGCGATGGACGTCGCGACCAACACGCTGCTCCCGCGCCTGGTGCCGGCGAGCATGCTGGGCCGGGTGTTCGGCAACCTGTACGGCGCGATCGGCGTGGCCGCCGCACTGTCCTATGTGGGCGGAAGCGTACTGCTCGACGTGACCTCGGCGCCGGTGACCCTGGTGCTGGCCGGTGGCCTGGGCACGCTCGCGACGATCGCCACCGCGGTGGGGCTCAGCCGGGCGCTTCGCCCAGCGCCTCCCGAGTAGGCGCGTGCCGGACCTCGCCCGCGTGCGTGACGCAGGCGCCGGCGACGATCTCGTCGTCGAAGTTGGGCGCGAAGCCGTCCTCGGAACGCATGAGCAGCACCAGGTTGACGACGTTGGTGCTGTAGAGATGGCTCGCCTGGGCGGGCAGCTGGCTCGGCACGTTGTGCCCTCCCCACACCGACGCGCCGCCGATCGTGATGTCCTCGCCGGGCCGGGCGCCTTCGACGTTGCCGCCGGACTCCGCCGCGAGGTCCACCACCACCGAGCCGGGCCTCATCGCGGCCACCATCTGCTCGGTCACGAGTACCGGCGCGGTCCGGCCGGGCACCGCGGCAGTGGTGATCAGCACGTCGGCATCCGCCACGTGCGGGGCGAGCAGCGCACGCTGCAGCCGCGAACGCTCCTCGGTCATCTCCCGCGCGTAACCACCGGCACCCTCGAGCGTCGGCAGCTCCAGCTCGACGAACTCGGCACCGAGACTGCGCACCTCCTCCGCCGACGCCGCCCGCACGTCATAGGCCCGCACCTTCGCACCCAACCGGCGCGCGGTCGCGATCGCCTGCAGACCCGCCACACCCGCA
>NZ_WHTD01000192.1 GCF_009379765.1 Actinophytocola sp.
CGGCGATGTCGCCGTAGCCGACCAGGTGCCCGGGGGTGTTGTCGACCCCCAACGCGGCCCGGGCGGGCAGCGTGACCTGGACGGTGATCTTGGCGTGTTCGAAGTCCTTGCCCGCCAACAAATCCAAGGCGACATCGGAGCGGAGTTGGTCGAGGGTGCGGCCGTCGGCACCACCGGTGTCCCGGAGTTGGTGGGCGATCGCGTCCACTCGTTTCGCCGCCACCTGGACCCGCGCGGCTGAGCCGTGCACGGTCAACACGGAACACCCGTCCTCGGTCGGATACATGTCGACCCGCCGCTGCGCCATCCGCTGCTCGTGCAGCGCCTGCAGGGCGTCGGCGTTCACCCGCGCGACGATCCGCCGCAACACGCGAACCAACTTGACGGCGGGCATGTCCTCGACCCGGTCCAGGATCTCCTCTTCCACGATCGCCGCAGCCGCAAGTGACAACGACAGGGTCGCATCAGCGATCTTCGACGCGCGATACGGATCAAGCCGACCCGCTTTGATCGCCGCCAACGTGCGCGGCAACCGGGTGGCCAGGGTGACCGCGAGATCCAGACGGTGCTGCGCGGCGCGGAGAGAGATCCGAAACAAGGCGGCGACCTCGAGCGCGTCGAACTCACTGCCACTGGCCGCCGCGAACAGGGCGAGTTGCTCCAATGAGTGTCCCTCGTTCTGCCAGGCCGCCCGCGTGAACCCGCGTGCCGTCGCCAACGGCACCGCCTCCGGGGAAGCATCCTCGGGTAGATCGACAAGCGGCTCGCACATATGGTCGATTCTACCCGAACCGCGACACGATTTCCGTTGTGTGGCAAGGATTTCACCCCATCGAGTTGGCACTCACCCGCCGTGTTCGGCACGGTGTCGATGCGGCGCGGCCGGCACACGGGTCCGGTTCATCGGCCGGCACCGGCGTGTCGGCGGTCCGCTGCCCAGTCCCGGACCTCCTGTGCCCGGGTGGTCACCCCACCGCGAAAACGACCAAGGCTAGATCGTGAACGGCAACGCGAACGCGACGCGCCTTCCGAGGTCGGTGTCGCCGCCGAACCCGATCTCCTCGATCCGGCTCTCCACCGGCACCCGCCCGCCGGCCAGCCGGGTGAGCAGGTTCGACGACAGGCGCACCGTCGCGGTCGCGGGGCCGGGTAGCTCGTCGACCACTTTGGCGCGCCCGTCCACCGCGATGTGCCAGGCGAGCCGGACGGGCCCGGTCAGCTCGATGGTGACCGTGGCACCGTTCGGCGCGCCGGCGCGCTTCCCGACGATGTAGCCGAGTGCGCTGACCACTTCGGACAGTGCGCCTTCCGCGCACCGGCCGCCGTCGTTGCCGGGCATTCCGACCGCGTCTCGGATGTCCTGTTCGTGCATCCAGCAGTCGAACAGCCGGATCCGGATGAACCTGCCGTAGGTGCCCTGCCCGGCCGGTGTCCACGACGGAGCGTCGAAGTCCTTCTGCGACATGGCTTCCAGGACCTTGCGGCGGACCGCGGTGATCGCCCGGAACCGCTCGAGCACCGTCGTGGGGCTCTCCCCGCGCAGACCCTGCACCCAGTGCTCGTTCGCCGCGCCGATGTCGTTGCGCACGTGGGAGAAACCGCGGACGTCGGCCGCGCACGGCGGTGGCGTCTCGCCGGTCAGCGCGCACTCGGTGCCGATGATGTGCGAGACGTTGTCCTGAACGGACCAGCCGGGCAGCGCGGTCGGCGTGGTCCACTGCGCGTCGCCGAGAGAGCCGAGCAGCTCGTCGATCGAGGCCCACTCGGCGACCAGCACGGGCACTACGGCGTCCTTGGCGATCATGTGGCGCTCCCGAGGTCGATGACCTGTCCACGGTCGACGCTCACCCAGTCCCGACCGCTCAGGTAGGGCTGGAGCCGCTCGGCGATCAGTGCCCGGTCGGCCGGCGCCTTGGGCCGCTGGAGCTCGTAGACGTGCGGGAGCTCGGCCATGCCGGCGACCACGTTCCACAGCAGCACGGCGTCCTGGCCGCTGGGCGGGTCGACCAGGACCGGGCCGAACAGGCACTGCCCGTCGGGGAAGAACAGGGTCGGCACGCCGAACCCGCCCGCGTCGGCCACCCGCTGGTGATCGGCCCGGACCTCGTCGTGCGTCGTGCCATCGGCGAGCGCCTCGTCGAGCAGCTCCGCCGCCAGACCCAGCTCGCCCAGCAGACGTCGGGCCACCTCCGGGTCGTGCGGCTTGCCACCCGCGACGTGCAGCTCCCGGCCGACCGCCGCGTACCAGGCGTCCAGCAGGTCCATGTCCTGCCGGCGCAGCAACGCGCCGATCCGCATCAGCGACCACCCGTAGGACCATTGGCGCTCCCACGGATGCTTCTTGCCGTCGAACCGGTTGACCTCTTCGAGACTGAAGAACCGCCAGCCGACGGTCACGCCGAGCTCGTCGCGGACGTTCCTGATCCACAGCGAGGTCTGGTACGCGAACGGGCACATGGGATCGAAGTGGAAGTCGACGTGTTCGCGGCTCATGCTTCCTCCCGGACGGTGGCGGCGAGCAGTGTGCGCAGGCCCGCGGTGATCTCGGCGGCCGGCGCGGCGGTGACCTTCGCCAGCAGGATCAGTCCCTGCACCTGGGCGAGGATCATGTGGGCGAGCCGGTCGGGGTCGACGCCGTCGCGCAGCACGCCGTGCTCGGCGGCGTGCCGGCATGCCTGCGCCAGCGTGCCCTCCCACCGGGTGAACACTCCTGCCACGTGCTCGCGCAGCTCGGCGTCCGTTGTGGACAGTTCGGCGGCGAGGTTGCCGAACGGGCAGCCCACGACGGCGCCGAACCGCTTCTCGAACCCGGTCTGGATCACCGTCACCGCGTCGACCACCGCGTACAGCCTGGCGCCCGGGTCGTCGTCCCCGGCCGCGGTGAGCTGCCGGTCCAGCTCGGCGGCGTGCAGGTCGACCACCGCCTTCGCCAGCGCGGCCTTGGACGGGAAGAAGTGGTAGAAGCTGCCCTTGCGCACGTCCGCCACCGCGCACAGGTCGACGACGCCCACCGACTGGTAGCTGCGGGTGAGGAACAGCTTGGCCGCCGACCGGACGATCCGGTCCCGTGTCTCCATGCGCACCGACGCTAGTCATGAGTTGACCGGTCAGTCAAGAGGAGTGCCGTCCTATAGGGTTCGCGGGGTCAGCCGGGCCGGGAGTGGCTGGTGGTGTCGTCGGAAGGCTTCGGCGAAGGCGTATCCGATCGCGGCGGCGACCTGCCCGAGCGGTTTGTCGGTGTCGCGAAGCAGCTGGGTGGCCGTCGTCATCCGCCGGCGGGTGAGGTAGGTCAGGCGCTCACCGGGAACCCACCACGCACCCTGGAGGCCTACCCGACGGAGGTCGGGGAGTTGGGGGATCATGGGTGTGAGTTCGCGCACCTCGGGTAAGACCGTGGCGCCGGCGGGCGCTGATACGGGAGCGGAGCACGGCAAGGAAGGTGACATGCGGCAGTACCTGAAGAAACCCGAGGGCTACGGCGAGTACCGCGATCTGTTCACACGTCAGGACGAGGAGTGAGGCACATGACCACGTCGACCGAGCGGGCCGTCCTTGCCGGCGGCTGCTTCTGGGGAGTGCAAGACCTGTTCCGCGAGCAGCCCGGGGTGATCTCGACCAGGGTCGGCTACGCCGGCGGTGACGTGCTCAACCCGACCTACCGCAACCACCGGGGCCACGCCGAAGCCATTGAGATCGTGTTCGACCCTGCGGTGACGAGCTACCGGGCGCTGCTGGAGTTCTTCTTCCAGATCCACGACCCGACCACGAAGGACCGGCAGGGCAACGACATCGGCACCAGCTACCGGTCGGCCGTCTTCTACGAGAGCGACGAGCAGAAGCGGGTCGCCGAGGCCACGATCGCCGAGGTGGACGCGTCCGGGCGGTGGCCGGCCAAGGTGGTGACCGAGGTGTCCGGCGGGGTGACCTTCTGGGATGCGGAGGAAGAGCACCAGGACTACCTCGTGAAGCACCCCGGCGGCTACACCTGTCACTACGTCCGACCGGAGTGGACGCTCCCGGAGCCCACGACACAGGCCGGCTGACCGACACCGAGTCTCGGTGGGCAGCGAGTCGCCCGACCTGAGGCCACGACGCAGGATCAGCCCGGTGATGTCGTCCCGGACGGTCCGGCTGAGCCTGGCCGTCAGCTTGGCCGGTGGGTGCGGCTCCGTCACGAGGACCTCCACGTCAACTCAGATCAGGCCGGCATCGGCCAAGTGCCGTCGCACGGCAGCGCGTTCGGCGTCGTTGAGCGGGATCATCGGCTCGCTCGTCGTGCCGACGGCGATCACGCCGCGGGCCACCAGTCCCTCCTTGAACGCGCCGATCGCCGAGGAGTACCGGCCCATCCTCGGGTCGCCGACGTGGGTCACCCGGAACAGCTGCCGTAGCCGCAGCAACTCGGCGCGCGCGGCGTCCCAGTCCGCCCGGCGGGCCGCCTCGAACAACCTGAGGTACCCGTGCGGGGTCGACGTTGGCGACACCCGGCACCAACCCGGTGCGCACCGATGAACAGGCCGAGGTCGGCGAGTGTCTCCGAGCCGGAGTAGCACCGGAACCGGGACGGGTCGCACGTCGGGCCGCACGGTCTGCAGCACGCTGCCCTGCACGCGCGGCCCGCGCAACTTCGGCTGCGGCTGGTACGGCGCGGCCAGCGACGCACCACCGTCCGTGCCGTAGGCGTCGACCCGGCCGGCCACCGCGCCCTGGTTGCGGCTTGTTGAAGTACAGCCGCCCGTCCGGCAGCCGCGCGACCGTGGTCTCGTTCGACGCGACGCCGATGTCGGCGCGGTCCTCGGTGACCCCGATGCGCCAGCTGGCGGGCCCCCTGGTGGGGACCCGCCGCGCCGGCCACCAGGTCAGAAGCCCGAGTTCCCCGGGCCGCGGACGACGGTGAACCCGGCGGAGGCGTTGAGTCCGCCGGACGTGGCGTCGGTGACCGTGGTGTAGGAGAAGGTGGCGCTGCCGGTGGCGTTGATCTCGATGCCGTAGGTGCCGGCGCCGTCGACGGTGACGCGTTCGAAGGTGAGGTTCTCCACCCTGCGTTGCCAGCTGATGAGGATGCCTTGGTAGGTGCTGTCCCGGATGTCCATGTCGCGGACGGTGACGGGGGCGGTGATGTCGGCGGTGTCCGCGTAGATCCACAGCGCGCCGAACTGGGAGTCCCAGTTGGGTTCGTGGCCGCCGGTGCGGACGAGGGTGTTGCGCTGGACGGATGTCTCGCCGCTGAGCGGCACGGGGTTGAACCGGGTGCCGACCGCGATACCGGCGGACGCGGTGACGGTGTCGCTGACCAGGTTGTCCTCGGCGAGGTTGCTGTCACCGCCGTAGATGCCGATGCCGTTGCCGAGCATGGGTGTCTGGACGGTGTTGAAGGCGTAGCCGCTGCGGGTGACGGGGGCGCCGTCGGACCACATGGCGAGGGCGTCGTCGCCGGTGTTGCGCAGGACGCTGTGCTCGACCCGGGTGTCGCGGACGTTGCCGCGCATGTTGACGCCGTCGGCGAAGGTGTCGCGGATACGCATCCCGAGGGCGAGGAGGCCGTCGGTGCCGGCGGTGAGCCACAGACCGGTCTTGGTGTGCTCGACCCACACGTTCTGGACCAGCGATCCGGTGCCGAAGTTTCCCTCGATCGCGGTGTCGGTGGTGACCACGCCGTCGGGGTCGCGGTACCGGACGTCACCGTCGATCATGAGGTCGGCGAGCGTCACGTCGCTCCCGGTCGCGAGGAACCCGCCGCGGCCGTCGCGTCCCTTCAGGACCGAGTACCACGGCCCCGCGCCGCGAACGGCCACGCCTTGGACCTCGAGCCGGTCGGTGATCACGAAGGTGCCGGAGGGCACCCAGACGCCGGCGCCCGCGGCCCGGGCCGCGGCGATGGCCGCGCGGATCGCGGCGGTGTCGTCGCCGCTGTCACCGGGGGTGGCGCCGTGCTGGGTGATGTCGACGTAGCCCTGGGGCGCTGCGAGCGGGGCGCCGACGGACTCGGTGTCGACGAGGTCGATGTCGTAGTACCCGGCGTTCGACGACGCGTCCTTCCGCAGGCGCAGCGTCGTGCCGGCGGGCAGCGGGTCGAGCAGCGTGCGGGTCTCGTTGAAGAACCGGTGCGCGCGGCCGAGCGAGGGGTCGTTGGGGAACGGGTAGTCGCCGTAGACCCAGCTGTAGGCGCTGGTCAGCTGGAGGTCCTGGAGCTTGACACCGCCGGCGTAGACGGCGATCGGCGCGGTGGTCCCGGCGCCGTCGGCCGAGTCCGGGATGGAGTAGCGCACGACGAGGGAGTTGGTCGGCTGGGTGAGCTGGAACTCCACGTACTCCCCGGTGGCGTCGAGGCGCACGCCACGCCGGCCGGACGCCTCGGACGAGACGGTGCGGTAGGTCCGGTCCGGGCCGAACGCGGTCCCGTTGGTGCTCGCCGACTCGGCCTCGTACTCGGTGTAGGGCACGGTCGCGCCCCGGGCGGCCGGCGCCGAGCCGCGGGAGAGCACGATCCGGTCGATGGCGACGTCTCCGCCGCCGGACAGGCCGATGCTGCCCAGACCGGCCGGCAATGTGACCGAGCGCGTGACCTCGGCCCAGCCGCCGCTGGCCGGCAGTGCGAGCTGGACGAGCGGGACGCCGTTGCCGGTGAGCGTGACGCTCTGCCCGGTCGAGCCGGCGTACCGGACGGTGAGCGTCTGCGACTGTCCACTCGCGACGCCCACGGGCACGACCAGCCGCGCGGTCGCGGAGGCGAGGCCGGTCGCGTAGCCGCCTCCGGAGAAGCCCGCGGTGGACGTGGCACGCACCGCGCCGCCGGCGAGGAAGCCGTCCTCCGCCTCGAAGCACACGCTGGGCGCCTGGACCGCACAGGGCTCCGCACCCGGCACCGCGGTGACGGCGAGCCGGTCGAGGTTGACGTTGCCGGTGTCGGTCTGGTCGTAGCGGTAGCCGACATCGCTGGTCCCGCCGGGCAGGTCGACGGTGGTGCTGGCGGTCGTCCAGGTGTCCCAGGAGCCGGACGCGGGCAGGGCGAGCTGGCGCAGGCGCGTGCTGCCGAGGTAGAGCGAGAGGGTCATGGTGGCGCCGGTTCCGTTGGCGTAGCGCAGGTCCAGGGTGTGGCTGCCGGCGCCGGCCGCGGTGACGGCGAAGGTGACGGCGGCGGTGCCCTTGTGCGCGTCGGTGAGCTGGCCGACGTATCCGGTGCCGGAGTACCCGGGATGCTCGGTCTCGACGGCCGCGCCGCCGGCGAGCGTGGCGGCTTCGGCCTCGAGCACCCCGGGTTCGGCCGGTGGCGGGGCGGCCACGGTCAGCCGGTCGAGGTTGACGTTGCCGGAGTCGGTCTGGTCGAACCGGTAGCCGACATTGCTGGTGCCGGCGGGCAGCTGGACCGTGGTGGTGGCGCTGGACCAGGTGCTCCAGGAGCCGGTCGCGGGGAGCGGGAGCTGGCGGAGGCGTTGCGTACCGAGGTAGAGCGACAGGGTCATGGTCGAGCCGGTGCCGTTGGCGTAACGCAGGTCGAGCGTCCGGCTGCCGGTGGCGGTGACGGCGAAGGTGACGGCGGCGGCGCCCTTGTGCGCGTCGGTGAGCCGGCCGACGTATCCGGTGCCGGAGTAGCCGGCGTGCTCGGTCTCCACCGCCGCACCGCCGGTCAGCGTGGCCTGCTCCGCTTCGATGGTCAGCGGATCGGCGGCCGGAGCGGCGAGCCCGGCGGCGCCGGGCAGGCCGCTGAGCAGGCCGGCGACCACAGCGATCGCGGCACAGGACAAGCGGGTCGCGAGGTTGCGTCGAAACATCGTTGTCTCACCCTTCGCTCGTGCGGGTTCAGCCCTTGATCGCCCCGCTCAGCGCGCCGCTCCTCAGGAACAGGCGCTGGAAGACCAGGAACAGGGCGACCGGGATGACGGTCGAGATCGCGAGCGCGGCGAGGAAGACGTCGAGCTCGACGAAGCGTTGCAGTGCGGGCAGCCGCACGGACAGTGGTTGCAGGTCGGGATCGGGGAGCACCAGCAGCGGCCAGAGGAAGTCCTTCCAGGCGGCGATGACCGCGAACACCGACACGACGCCGAGGATCGGCCGCGACATCGGCAGCACGACGGACCAGAACAGCCGGAACGGACCCGCACCGTCCACTGTGGCCGCTTCGAAGACCTCGCGGGGGAGGTGGTCGAAGAACCGTTGGACCAGCAGGATGTTGAACGCGTTGGCGCCGGAGGGCAGCCACACCGCCCAGAACGTGTTGATGAGCGTCGTGTCGAGCAGCGGCGGGTCGACCACGGTGAGGTAGAGCGGCACGAGCAGCACGACCGAGGGGACGAACAGGGTCGCGAGCACCACGCCGGTGACCAGCTTGCGGTAGCGCGGCCGCAGCACCGACAGCGCGTAGCTCGCGGTCGTCGCGACGAGCAGCTGCACCAGCCAGGCGCCCGCGGCGAGGGCGACGGTGTTGGCGAAGTACTTGTCGATCTCGACGCGGGTCCACGCGGTGGCGAGGTTGGCCCAGTCCATCCCGTTGGGCCACAACGCGAGCGGGTCGCGCAGCGTGTCCTGCGTCGGCGTGATCGCGGCCTTCGCCAGCCACAGCATCGGACCGAGGCCGACGACGAACAACACGGCCAGCAGCAGCACGTGCAGCACGCGGGTGGTCCGCCGGGTCCGCGGGTCGCGCCAGTCGGTCGGCGACAGGATGCCCCGGGTCATGACGTGCTCCAGGAGCGGGTGACCCGGAAGTAGATCGCGGAGAACACGGCGAGCACGGCCGCGAGCATGAGGCTCAGCGCGGTGGCGGCGCCGTAGTCGCCGCCGAGGCTGTTGGCGAACGCGTAGTCGTAGACGAGCAGCAGGACCGTGAGCGTCGAGTTGGCCGGCCCGCCGCCGGTGAACAGGAACGGTTCCAGGAACACCTGCGCGGTGCCGATGATCTGCAGGATGAACGTGATCAGCAGGACGCCACGCAGCCGCGGCAGCGTGACGTGCCAGATCTTGCGCCAGACCCCCGCGCCGTCGATCTCGGCCGCCTCGTACAGCTCCGGCGCGACCCCGGTCAGCGCGGCGAGGTAGATGATGACCGTCCCGCCGGCCGCCGCCCAGGTGGCCTCGATGACCAGCGAGGGCATGGCCGTGGCGGCATCCTGCAGCCACGGCAGCGGCCCGATCCCGGCGAAGCCGAGGATCGAGTTGAAGACCCCGGTGTGACCGGCGTCGTAGAAGAACTTCCAGAGCAGCACGGCGACCACCGGCGGGACGACCACCGGCAGGTAGGCCAGCGCACTGTAGAGCCCCTTCAGCCGCCGCACCTCGCCCATCAGCACGGCGGCCACGAGTGGGATCGGGTAGCCGAAGACCAGCGCGAGGAACGCGAAGTACAGGGTGTTCCGCACCGCGGTCCACAGTAGAGGGTCGGCGAGCACGTCGCGGAAGTTCCGCAGCCCGACGAACTCCGCGGCGGTGACCAGGTTCGTCTCCTGGACGCTCATGACCACGGCCCGGCCGATCGGCACCCACGAGAACACCGTGAACACGACGAGCATGGGCAGCAGGAAAACCAGCGTGCTCAGCCCGCCGCCGCGTACCCAGGTCACCGGGCTCCGCCTGCGCCGGGCGGCCCGTGGCGCGGGCCGGGCCTGCGCCGGCGGCACCTCGATGTCCGGTGCGTGCGTGGTCATCGCAGTCTAGTTTCGGTCCAGGAGTGCCTGGGCGTCGGCCTGGGCCTTGGCGAGCAGCGCGCCGATGTCGGCGTTGCGGTCGGTCAGCACGGTCTGGACGACCGGGTCGAGCAGCGCGTACACCTCCTGGGTCGACCGGGTCGGCTCGGTCAGCAGCTCCTGGTCGAACATGTTGTCGGTGTAGGGCGTCATCTGCTCCAGCGGCACGTTCACGTAGTCGGCGGTCCACTCGAGGGTCTTGTCGTAGGTCGCCTTGTCGAACACGGGCAGCTGCGGGGAGCCGACCGGCGCGTCGGAGTCGGCGAGGGTCTTGGCGTCGAGCACCGCGGCGTCCTGCTCGGTGAGCTTGGCCATGTAGTAGAAGTCGATCCACCTCACCGCGGCCGCCTTGACCGGGTCGTCCGAGGTGGCGCTGACGACGGCGAGCGTGCCGCCGCCGAGCACCCCGGCGTCGGGGTCGTCGGTCAGCGGGAGGACCGTGACGCCGTAGTCGGCAGGCTTGATCGCGTTCTGGGTGACGAGCTGGCCGTAGTTGCCGCCGCCCGAGACGTACATGCCGATCCGGCCGGCCGCGAAGTCCTGGTTGATCGTGCCCCAGTCGTAGAGGAAGTTGGCGCCCATGCTGTTGTCGTCCCACCGCATGTCCCGGACGGACTCCAGCACCTCGGTCATCTCCGGGGTGTCGAGGGTGGCGGTCGCGGTGTCGCCGTCGACGCGCTCGGTGCGGCCGCCGTACGCGTAGTCGAGGGTGGTGAGGATCCAGCCGCCGGTGTTGCCCGCGGTCATCTGGGCGTAGCCGGTCTGCCCGGTCCGCTCGGCGATCCGCTTCGCCGCCGACCGCACCTCGTCCCAGGTGGACGGTGGGTCGTCGGGGTCGAGCCCGGCCTGGGTGAACAGCGAGCGGTTGTAGTGCAGCGCCTGGCCGTAGGCGGCGATCGGCACCGCCCACATCTTCCCGTCGGCGTCCACCCCGGCCTTGGCGATCTTCGGGTTGAAGGCCTCGGCGTAGGCGAGGTCGTCGACCAGGCCGCTGATGTCGGCGATCTGCTTGCGCTCGATGAGGCCGCGGCCGTCGGTGAACGGGACGGTGAACACGTCGGGCAGGGTGCCGCCGGCCAGCTGCGCGGTGAACGTCGTGGCCGTCCAGTTGTACTCCTGGGTCACGATGTCGATCGACTCGTTCGCCTTCTCGAACTGCGCGACGCGCTCGTTGAAGGGGTCGACCGCACCCTGCTCGAGGCCGGGGTCGATCGCGACCTTCACGGTGACCGTGCCGTCGCCGCCCGCCTCGTCCGAGGTGGAGCACGCGGTGAGCGCGCCGAGGACCAGTGCCGCGGCGAGGACCGCGGAGATCGAGGACTTCATCGTCACTCCTTTGTGGACGAAGCGAGGGTTCAGGCGCGCAGCCAGACGGCCGCGTCGGTGGGCAGGAGGTCGCCGGTCAGGTCCGTGCTGGCCAGCAGCAGCTCGGTGTGCGCGGGCAGCGTGACCGGCTCTGGTCCGAAGTGGACCGTACAGATCAGGTCGCCGCGGCGGAACGCGATGGTCTGCTCGCCGGTGCCCGCGAGCCACTCGAACGCGTCCCCGAGAAGGCCGGGCTCGGCGTGCCGGATGGCCAGCATGGCCCGGTAGAGCGAGAGCATCGAGGCGGGGTCGCGCTCCTGGGACTCGACGGAGTAGGCGCCCCAGCCGTCGGGCTGGGGGAGCCACGGCTCGCCGGCTGCGCCGAAGCCGAAGGACGGGCCGGTGGCGGTCCACGGCAGCGGGACCCGGCAGCCGTCGCGGCCCGGGTCGACGCCGCCCGAGCGGAAGTGCATCGGGTCCCGCAGCACGTCGAGCGGCAGGTCCTCGACCTCGGGCAGGCCGAGCTCGTCGCCCTGGTAGACGTACAGCGACCCGGGCAGCGCGCCGGTCAGCAGCGCCGCGGCGCGCGCCCGCCGGTGTGCCGTGGCGAGGTCGGTCGGCGTGCCGAACCGCCGTGCGGCGAAGCCGAATGAGCTGTCCTCCCGTCCGTAGCGGGTGGCGGGCCGGGTCACGTCGTGGTTGGACAGCACCCACGTCGCCGGCGCCCCCACCGTGCGGTGTGCGTCCAGTGTGGACTGGATGGACGCGCGCAGCTCACCGGCGTCCCACGGCCGGGTCATGAAGTCGAAGTTGAACGCGGTGTGCATCTCGTCGGGACGCAGGTAACGGGCGAACCGCCCGGGGTCGGCGAGCCAGACCTCGCCAACGAGAACCCTGGGCTCCTCGTAGGAGTCCGCGATCGCCCGCCACGACCGGTAGATGTCGTGCAGCTCGTCGCGGTCGAGGAACGGATGCTCGCCCGGCGCCGGGTCGCCGCCCGCGTCCGGCAGCGCGGGATCCTTGACCGGCATGGACGCCGAGTCGATGCGGACACCCGCGACCCCGCGGTCGAACCAGAACCGCAGCACGTCCTCGTGCTCGCGGCGGACGTCGGGATGGTTCCAGTTCAGGTCCGGCTGCTCCGGAGCGAACAGGTGCAGGTACCACTCGCCGGGGGAGCCGTCCGGGTTCGTGGTCCGCGTCCACGTGCCGCCGCCGAAGCTCGACTCCCAGTTCGTCGGTGGCTCGCCGCCGCCGGAGCCCCGCCCCGAGCGGAACCAGAACCGTTGCCGCTGCGGCGATCCCTGCGGTGCGGCGAGCGCGGCCCGGAACCACTCGTGCTGGTCGGAGACGTGGTTGGGCACGATGTCGATGATCGTGCGGATCCCGAGTCGCGCGGCCTCGTCGACGAGCCGCTCCGCCTCGTCGACGGAACCGAACGCCGGGTCGACTGTGCGGTAGTCGGCGACGTCGTAGCCGCCGTCGGCGAGCGGGGAGGAGTACCACGGCGTGAACCAGATGGCGTCGATCCCCAGCGTGCGCAGGTAGGGCAGGCGCGAGCGGACCCCGGCCAGGTCACCCGTGCCGTCCCCGTTGCCGTCGGCGAAGCTGCGCGGGTAGACCTGGTAGATCACCGCGTTGCGCCACCACGGCACCGGCGAGTTCGGGCCGTCGGGCGCGGCCTGCGCAACGGTCGAGAACGTCGTGCTCACTGCTCCCCCTCGCAGGCTCGGTGCCGCCGCTCGCGGTCGCCCTGTGTCCATGGTTCGCTCGCAAGCTTGCTCACGAGGCTCCTTCGATGAGGTTTAGCGCTATACCTCGGTGACCGTAAACCGGTCGGTGGGGACCTGTCAACGCTCGTATCCTGGGACGGTCCGGAGGAGAGGAGTTCGACGAGTGCGGGTCACGCTGAAGGACATCGCGGACGAGGCGGGGGTGAGCATGATGACCGTCTCGAACGTGATCAACGGCAACCGGGCGCGGGTCTCGCCGGAGACCATCGAGCGGGTGCAGCGCATCGTCGCCGAGCGCGGCTACGTGCCCAGCGCGTCCGCCCGCAGCCTCACGGCCCGCTCGTCGCGGCTCATCGGGCTGCTCGTGCCGGCCGCCGACGAGGACAGCCTCACGCTGAGCCCGCACACCGCCGCGATCCTCGGTCAGATCGAGCGGGCGCTGCGCAAGCGCGGCTATCACCTGCTGCTGCGCGGCATCGCCCATCCCGACGAGGTCGCCGAGGCGCTGCAGTCGTGGAGCCTCGACGGTGCGGTGCTGCTCGGGTTCCTCGACGAGGAGATCGACCTGCTGCGTCCCGGGGCGGCGGGAAAGGTGGCCCTGCTGGCGATCGACAGCTACTCGGCCAACCGGCTGACCACGGGCGTCCGCTCCGACGACCACACCGGGGCGTGGCTCGCCGCCCGGCACCTCATCGACCTCGGCCACCGCGACATCGTGTTCGCCGGCCCCGCCTTCTCCGACGTCGGCGTTGTGCACCAACGGTTCGAGGGCTTCCGGCAGGCCTTCGTGGACGCCGGCCTGCGGTGGGACGACCGTCTCATCGCGACGGTCACGACGACGCACGCCAGCGGCGTGCAGCTCGGCGCGCGGCTGCTGGCCGAGCATCCCTCGGCCACCGCCGTGTTCGCGACCGCGGACATCCTCGCGATCGGCATCATGGCGGGCCTCGCCGAGAGCGGCGCCACCGTGCCCGCGGACGTGTCCGTGGTGGGCTTCGACGACCTCGACATCAGCGCCTACGTGACGCCGAAGCTCACCACCGTCGCGCAGGACATCGCCAGGAAGGCGACGATCGCGGTCGACATGCTGCTCGACTCGGTCCAGCGGCGGAAGGCTCCCGCCGAGCCGGTCACCCTCGACGTCCGGCTCGTCGAACGGGACTCGACCGCGCCGAAGAGAGCCAGACAGCGCCCGACCTCGTAGATCCACACGACACGGCCCTGCGCGGATTTGGGTCAGGAGCCGTGCGAGAGCCAGCCGACGTGCTCGGGCACACTGAGGCTGGCGAGGATTGCGGCAGCCTCAGTACGGAGCGGCCCGTCGAGCTGGTCGATATCGCTGCCCTCGCCGACCACCCACAGGTATCGGACCATCGCGAACAGTAGCGCGATCTGCCCGCTGCGGGTCTCGAACACCGGCCTCGCCCGGAGGCGCCGGGCGGTGGGCGGGTGAAGCAGACTGTTGCAGTAGAGGGTGGCCGCGTCGTAGCCGGCGGGTGCTGGTCGCCAGCTCTCCCAGTCGAGGATGTACAGCCCCGGGCCGCGCAGGTTGCCCCAATGGAGGTCCGCGTGGGCGGTGGTCCACTTCAGGTCCGCGAACACCTCGTCGGGCAGCTCGACACCGAAGTGTGCCTGTACCCCGTTGATCGTGTATTGTACGGCGCCCAGCTCGTTGTCCATGTTGACCGGGTGCGTCGCCAGTGCGTCCAGCGCAGCGTCAAAGGCTCTCCACCAGGATTCGGGCAGTTGCGGATCGTGGTGGAGCACGCCGCCTGTTGTGATGGCCGACCCCGGAGCGAGCGTCATCACCTCGCCCCGGAGCCGGCGGCCTTCCAGGTAGCGGTCGGTGTTCGTCCAGTCCGACCACCGCAGCACCTGGGGTTTCGGAACACTCCGGATCGAGTTGGCCTCGACGTTGCCGTCCCAGCGGCAGGCCGGCTGGTAGCTAGGGACTTCGACCACGACACGCAGCCACACGTCGTGGTCGCCCTCCCGTGCTGTCGCGCCGGCCGAGCGCATGTCGTAGGTGTTCACGACCTCGCCGACCAGTTCGACGCCGAACCGTGGCGCTGCCGCTTCGAGCTGGCTTTGGAGCCAGACGCGGCGTTCTTCGACGGCCTTCTCGATGTCCTCGTTGTCCATACTCACTTCTTGGTGAACTGCCCGTCTTTGTAGTGGCTTTCGCCCTTCCGTTCCCAATCCGTGCATGTTGGGGACGTCAGGAGGTAGCTGTTCAGCCTGAGTGACAGGTCGGCGGTGGTCGCCACCGGTGATCCACTACGGTTTTGATCATGGGGTCAGGCCGGGAAGCAGCACACGACGACGTCGTGTCGTTGTTGGCCGCCAAGGACGCCGAGATCGCGA
>NZ_WHTD01000213.1 GCF_009379765.1 Actinophytocola sp.
CACCCGCGCCGGGGCCGCGGGGACCGCCCGAGCCGCCAGGGCCGAAGCCGCGACCGAAGTTGCCCGGGCCGGAGCCGCCCGGCCGGCCGGGACCGCCGCCCGGACCGTACGGGCCGGTCGAGTACGGTCCGCCGGGCCCGTAGGGACCGTTCGGACCGTTCGGGTTGCCCGGGCCGTAAGGCCCCCCGGGCGGGTACGGACCGTTCGGCCCGTTGGGACCGTAAGGGCCACCACCGGGCCCGGTGGGAACGAACTGCTCGGGCGTGGTGATGCCCGGCGGGTTCTGCTGCCCGGGGCCGGGGACGTTCGAGCCGGGCCCGTTCGGCCCGGTCGGAGGGGTGTACTGGGGGTCGCCGGTCGACGGCGGGGTCGAGGTCCCCGGCGGCGGGGTGCCGGTCGGCGGCGGGGTGGTCTTCGTCGGCGGCGGGGGCTTGACCGGCTTCACGGGCGGGGGCGGGGTGCTGTCCTTGACGCCGATGGACGCCTGGTCCATCTCCAGGTTGGACTCGAAGGTGGGCATCCGGGACCGGGCCTCGTCGCTCACGCTCTCGTAGTTGGCCATCGCCGTGACGTTGGTGTCGTTCGCGGCGCCGACCTCGTTCATCTGCTGCTCGTAGCTGGCGTTGGCGCCGCCGAGACTCGTGAGGTTGTCCCACAGGCCCGGCTTGTCCGGCGTCGGCGGCACCGGGCCGACCGTGGCCTTCGCGTCCATGTAGGCCCCGACCTGGTCCCGCATCGCCCCGCTGACCTGATCGATCTTCGGCGCCGCGGTCATGTGCTCGACCGCGAGCGGGCCCGCGCCGCGCTGGGCCGCCCCGGCGGCCTCGCCCTGCCAGCACACCTCCATCCGCTCGGTGAGCCGGATGATCTGCTGGGCCCGCTCCTCGTACACGCTCGCGAGCGGGTTGACCTGGTGCACCGAGGTGACCAGGCCGCGCCCGTCGTCGCCGGTGCCGCCGTAGAAGTTGTCGTAGATCTGCTCGCCGGTCATCCCGGTCATCGCGCACCCTCCCCCGGCCCGGCCACCCGGTTCATCAGGAGCTCGTTGCCGTCCTCCTTGACCGCCATCTGCGTGCGGCTCGCCTTCAGCTTGGCCGTGTAGCCCGCCGCGTAGCGGAGCAGTGTGTCGTTGTGCTTGCGCATCTGCGCGACCGTCTCGCGCGAGACGCTGACGTTGTGGCCGCTGACCTGGTCGCCGGCCGGCTCGGCGAGCCCACCGTTCGCGTCCTCGATCCGCACCTGGTCGGTCTTGAGCTCCTCGATCAGCTCCTCCCACTGGCCGATGACGGTGTCGAGCTCCTCCAGGCTGGCGAACATGTACGTGCCGCCGGCGCCGCCGCCACCGGTCTGGAGGTCCGGGAGCTGCACGACGTCGGGCAGGCCGGGCACCATCGGCAGGATCTGCCGCGCGAGCCTCTCGTAGACCCCCGCCACCACGACCGTGCCGGCGATCTGGTCGTCGGGCGCGAGGTCACCGGGCGGCGTCGCGTCGTCGTTGTCCTCAGTGGCCGCACCGTCGGGCACGCCAACCACACCCCTCGTCTACCGGTCCCCTTGATCGATTGCTGAGCCTACCGCCGGTGACCAGGCCGTACACCCGGGGAGTGGGACGGAGGAGATCGTCTGCCGGTTCCCGCTAGTCGTTGCGGGGGAAACCCAGGTTCACCCCACCGTGTGACGGGTCGAGCCAGCGGGAGGTCACGACCTTCGTGCGGGTGAAGAAGTGCAGCCCGTCCGGGCCGTAGGCGTGGGTGTCGCCGAACAGGGACGACTTCCAGCCGCCGAACGAGTAGTAGCCGACCGGCACCGGGATCGGCACGTTCACACCGACCATGCCGACCTCGATCTCGTTCTGGAACCGCCGCGCGGCGCCGCCGTCGTTGGTGAAGATCGCGACCCCGTTGCCGTACGGGTTGTCGTTGACCAGGCCCACCGCGGACTCGTAGCTCTCCGACCGGACCACCGACAGCACCGGGCCGAAGATCTCGTCGGTGTAGATCGACATGTCCGGACCGACGTGGTCGAACAGCGTCGGGCCGAGCCAGAAGCCCTCGGCGGCACCGTCGATCTCGTGATCGCGGCCGTCCACCACCAGCGACGCGCCCGCCGACCTCCCGGCGTCCACGTAGGAGGTCACGCGGTCCCGGTGCGCACCGGTGACCAGCGGGCCCATCTGGCAGCCCGGCCTGCGGCCGTCACCGACGTGCAGCTCGGTCATGCGCGACCGGATCTTGTCGACGAGCTCGTCGCCCACCGGGTCGACCGCGACGACGACCGACACGGCCATGCACCGCTCCCCCGCGGAGCCGAACCCCGCCGACACCGCGGCGTCCGCGGCGAGGTCGAGGTCGGCGTCGGGCAGCACGACCATGTGGTTCTTCGCCCCGCCCAGCGCCTGCACCCGCTTGCCGTGGCTGGTGCCGGTCTCGTAGACGTAGCGCGCGATCGGCGTGGAGCCGACGAACGAGATGCCGCGCACGGTCGGGTGCGACAGCAGCCCGTCCACCGCGACCTTGTCGCCGTGCAGCACGTTCAGCACGCCGTCGGGCAGGCCCGCGCGGGCCCACAGCTCGGCCACGAGGTTCGACGCCGACGGATCCTTCTCCGACGGCTTGAGCACCACGGTGTTGCCGCAGGCGATCGCGTTGGGCACGAACCACAGCGGCACCATCGCCGGGAAGTTGAACGGCGAGATCACGCCGACCACGCCGAGCGGCTGGCGCATCGAGTACACGTCCACCCTGGTCGACGCGTTCTCGCTGAACCCGCCCTTGAGCAGGGCCGGGATCCCGCAGGCGAACTCGACGTTCTCGATCGCCCGCTGCACCTCGCCCGCCGCGTCGTCGAGCACCTTGCCGTGCTCGGCGGTGACGATCGCGGCGAGCTCGCCCTTGTGCTGGTTGAGCAGCTCGCGAAACGCGAACAGCACCCTCGACCGGGCCGCGAGCGAGGTGTCGCGCCACGCGGGGAACGCCCGCGCCGCGGCCTGCACCGCCTCGTCCACCTCGGACCGCGCGGCGAAGTCGACGCGCGCGGCGACCGCGCCGGTGGCCGGGTCGAACACCTCGCCCGTGCGCTCCGCGACCCCGGCCCACGACTTGCCGTCGATCCAGTGCGTGACCGCCTCCCCGACCTTATCCCTGTTGGTTGCCCTGGGTTGGTGACGTCCAGTTCGGGACGTACCTGTGGCTGGGTTGCGTCCCGTTCCCCTTAGGTGCGGTTGGGAGGTACTCGGGGTCATCGCTTGTCTCCGTTCGCCACGGCTATGGCCTCGCCCAGTATTCCGAGGGCCTCGTCGAGCTCGTCGGCCGTGAGTGTCATCGGCGGCGCCAGCCGGATGACGTTGTTGTGCAGCCCGCCCTTGCCGACCAGCAGGCCGCGCTCGCGGGTCTCCTCGAGGACCGTCACCGCGGCCGCCGGCGAGGGCGTCATGCCGCCCGGCTCGACCAGCTCGACGCCGACCATCAGGCCCTTGCCCCGCACGTCGCCGACCACCGGGTGCCGCTCGGCGACCGCGCGCAGGCCGTCGAGCAGGCGGGCGCCGAGCGTGGCGGCGTTGGCCTGCAGGTCGTGGTCGAGCAGGTAGTCCAGCACCGCCCGGGCACCCACGGTGGACACCGGGTTGCCGCCGAAGGTGGAGATCGAGTTCGCGCCGAGCGAGTCCATGATCTCCCCGCGGGCCACCACGCCGCCGATGGCAAGGCCGTTGCCGAGCCCCTTGGCGAAGGTCATCATGTCCGGTGTCATGCCGTGTGCCTGGATGCCCCAGAAGTCGGCGCCGGTCCGGCCCCAGCCGGTCTGCACCTCGTCGGAGATGAACAGGATCCCGCTCTCGGCGAGGACCTCCGCGAAGCTGCCGAACAGCCCGTCCGGTGGTGAGGAGAACCCGCCGACGCCCTGGATCGGTTCGGCGATCATGCACGCCACGTCGCCGGAGGTGCCGGTCTGCAGCACGTCGCGCAGGTCGTCGGTGCACGCCTTGATGTAGTCGGCGTCGGACATCGCGGCGAACGGGCTGCGGTAGCGGTACCCACCGTGCACATAGGACACCTTGACCGGGGACAGCGCGGAGGCCGACCAGCCGCGGTTGCCGGTGATGCCGACCGTGGCGAACGCCCGGCCGTGGTAGGAGTTGCGCAGCGCGAGGACCTGGTTGCTGCGCCGGTACTGGGTGGCGAGCATCAGCGCGGTCTCGTTGGCCTCGGTGCCGGAGTTGGTGAAGAACACCTTGGCGTCGGGGATCCCGGACAGCCGCGCGATCTGCTCGGCGAGCTCGACCTGGCTGCGGATCAGGTACAGCGTCGAGGTGTGCAGGATGCCGGTGTCGAGCTGCTTGCGCACGGCGTCGCTGACCTCCGCGACGTCGTAGCCGATCGCGTTGGTGAGGATGCCGGCGAAGAAGTCGAGGTAGGTCCTGCCGTTCGAGTCGGTCACCCGGCGGCCGTGCCCGTGCACGATCTCGATCGGGTCGTCGTAGAACAGTGCCAACCAGCTCGGCAGGACGGCACGGTGGCGATCGATCAGACGCGGTTCACCCATGCCCCCGAGTGTGGCCGGGTGCCTCGCCGCGCGCCATGGACACTGTGTATCCGCAGGTCCCCGCCGCCCGTACAGTGTGCACGATATGTATCCCACCGTGTCCGACGTGCTCGCACTGCCGGTGATCCAGCAGGGTCGCGCCACCGTGGTCGCCGGCGCCGCCGGGCTGGAGCGGCGGGTGCGCTGGGTGCACATCGCCGAGATCGCCGACATCGCGCCGCTGCTGCGCGGCGGCGAGCTGGTGCTCACCACCGGCATCGCGCTGCCGGACGACCCCGTCGCGCTCAGCCGCTACGTCGCCGAGCTGTCCCGCGCCGGAGTGGTGGGCGTGGTCGTCGAGCTGGTCCGGCACTGGAGCCGCGAGCTGCCGGCGGCGCTCGTCTCCGCGGCCGACGAGCACGCGCTACCGCTGGTGACGCTCTCCCGCGAGACCCGGTTCGTCGCGGTCACCGAGGCGGTGGTCGGGCTGATCGTCGAGGCGCAGGTGGCCGAGCTGCGCGCGGCGGAGCGGGTGCACGAGACGTTCACCGCGCTGACCGTCGCCGGTGCGGAGCCCGCGGAGGTGCTGCGCGAGGTGGCGCGGGCGTCCGGGCTGCCGGTCGTGCTGGAGACGCTCGGCCACGACGTGCTCGCCTACGACGCGGCCGGCGCCGACCCGGGTGAGCTGGTCGCGGACTGGGCGGCGCGGTCGCGGGCGGTCACCGGCACCGCGCGGACGAGCTACCACGCCGACGCCGGGTGGCTCGTGACCGTGGTCGGCGCGCGGGGCAACGACTGGGGCCGGCTCGTGCTGATCTGCCCGGCCGAGCCGGTGCACCGGCAGGTGGTGATCGCCGAGCGGGCCGCGTCGGCGCTGGCCGTGCACCGGCTGGTCGCGCGCGACCGCGAGGGCCTGGAGCGGCACGCGCACCGCACGCTGCTGACCGAGCTGCTCGCGTCGGCGACGACGCCGGCGGACCTCACCGCGCGGTCCAGCGCACTCGGCGTGCCGTTGCAGCGCAGGCAGCTGCTGGGGGTGACGGTGCGCCCCTCGGCGGTGGCGCCGTCGAGGCCGTCGCAGACGATGGCCACCCAGGAGGTGCTGCGCGACCTGGCCGAGGCGACCGCGCTGGCGGCGCGCCGGGCCCGGGTCGCGGCGCTGGTCGGCGTGGTCGACGACATCTCGGTGCGCGCGCTGCTGTCGCTGACCCCGCAGGCCGACGCCGACACGGTCGTGCGGCGGCTCGCGAAGGAGGTCCACCAGGCCGCCGCCGCGTCCCCGCGCGCGCTGCCGGTTGTGATCGCGGCCGGCACGACGGTGGCCGACGTGGGCGAGGCGCGCCGCAGCCTGACCGAGGCGGCGCACGTGGCGAAGGCGGCGCTCCGCGCGCCCGACGGGCGCGCCTACCACCGGCTCGACGACGTCCGGCTGCGCGGCCTGCTCCACCTGCTGGCCGACGACGACCGGGTGAGCGCGTTCGCCGCGCGCGAGCTGGGTTCGCTGCTGGCCAGGGACGCCGCGCACGCGAGCAGGCTGCTCGAGGCGCTGCGGCACTTCTGCGAGCACGGCGGCAACAAGTCCGCCGCGGCGTCGGCGGCCCACATGTCGCGCACGGCGTACTACCAGCAGCTGTCCCGGATCGAGCAGGTGCTGAGCGTCTCGCTGGACGACCCGGAGTCGGTGCTGTCGCTGCACGTGGCGCTGCTGGTGACCGAGATCGGTTGACGTGGGCGGGCCGGTCGTCGGTGGCATGCCGGATGATGGCCGGGTGACATGGGGAGACGGTGACCGGTTCGTGCGGTGCGAGCGGGGCCACACGCATTGGGGTCGCCACGGCGCGGCGGGCCTGCTCGTGCACCACGACGGGCATGTGCTGCTGCAGCACCGGGCCGAGCTCACCCTCGGCGGGGGCACGTGGGGCGTGTTCGGCGGCGCGCGCAACAAGGACGAGGACCCGGTGGCCGCGGCGCTGCGGGAGACGGCCGAGGAGTCCACGCTGGACGCCGGCGAGGTCACCGTGCACGCCCTGATGCACGAGGACCACGGCGGGTGGGCCTACGACACGGCGATCGCGACGGTGCCGGCCCTGCTCGACGTGCGGGCGGCGTCGTGGGAGAGCAAGGACGCGGCGTGGGTGCCGGTCGAGGAGGTGGCGGGGCACAACCTGTTCGGGCCGTTCGCCAACGCGTGGCCGCGGCTGCGCGGGTGCCTGCGCCGCCCGGTGCTGGTGGTCGACGCGGCCAACGTGATGGGCTCCCGGGCGGACGGCTGGTGGCGCGACCGGGCCGGCGCGGCGGCCCGGCTCCGCGACGAGTTCGGGGCGGTCGACGCGTACACCGGGATGGCCCCGTTCGACACCGCGTTCCCGGCGAAGGTCCTGGTGGTGGAGGGCAAGGCCCGGCACGTGGACGCCGGCGACACCGACGTCCGCGTGGTCCCCGCCCCCACCGACGGCGACGACACGATCGTGGCCACGGTCGCCGAGCTCGTCGCCGAGGAGCCGACGGTGGCCTGCGTGGTGGTCACCGCGGACCGCGAGCTGAAGGCCCGCTGCAAGGCCGAAGGCGCCGCGACGGCCGGCCCCCGCTGGCTGCTCGACCAGCTCTGAGCCCTACCCAGCGGCCGGTTCGGCGAGCGCGTCGGGGAGGCCCGCGGCGTCCAGCGCCCGGCGGACCCCTTGTCGAAGGACGCGATGGTGGCCACGCGCGCCCGCGCGGTGGCGAGGGCGAACCCATCGGCCAGGCTGATGCTGCGCGCCTCCCCGGAATTAACCCTTGTGGTCACCGTGGGTTGATGGCGTCCAGTTCGGCGCGTACCGGTGGCTGGGTCGCGTCCCGTTCCCCTTGGGTGCGGTTGGCAGGCACGAGGTTGACACAAGGGGTGTCATGCCCGCTCCTCGGCGCGCAGGCCGGCGAGGTAGCCGGGCTCGTACAAGCCGTCGAACACCTCGAGGGCCCGGTCGAGCCCACGCCGGACCCGGCGCACCACGATCCGGTCCGGCCCCTCGGCTTCTATCGTCACCTCATCGCCTGCCGCGAGACCTGCCGCATGCAAGGTCTCCACAGGGAGCGTCACCTGATTTTTGCCGGAGATCTTGGACATGCCTTTAAAAATTGGTGTGGATCACGTCGCGGTAACTTGACGGCCACCCTGACGAACGGCGTTCGTCAGGGTGGCCTGACGATTCCGTGCCTGGACGACGTACATGCCCCCGTGCTGGGACCTTGTGTGCATCCAGTGACGGACTTTGTGCTCTGGGCACGAAACACCGGACGAGCCCACACTCGAAGCCACGTCCGGACTCCCGGAACGAGCAGCAGGGGAAGGGGAGACGGTGTTCCCTCGTGGCATGGGACCGGCGATACCCGGCGGTTTTGCTGATGGGCTGCGCGTGGTGGTGACCAGCGGCCAGTACGCCGGCGATTCCGGCGAGGTGATCAACCGCGAGCCAGACCTGCGGCCCGGCTCCGTGTGGGTCAACCTGGTCACTGCCGGCATCCATCTCGTCCCTGACTACCGCCTCATTCCCGACAGCACCGCGACCAGCAGCGAACCGGACAGGCCGGCAACCCTCTCCAGCGATCCCGCGATGCCCGGCTAAGGCGTTTTGCTTCCCGCCGTGCTCCCTCGTCGGCGGGACCCTGGGAGCCTCCGCCGTACCCCTCGGGCGGGGGCTCCCCCTTGTCTGGCCAAGACGTCGCCCCAGTGAGCATGGCGCGGCCCGCTCGCCACAGCTTGTCGCTGGGAGCGGGCCGCCATGAGTCAATGTATCCGCCAGTGCGCCGGATTCGGTTGGCACGCTTGTGAAACCGCGCATGGTGACCTCCGCACCGCAACGTCGCCCGTGGCACGCGTGTCTGTCAATCACTCGTGTGGCGGATTGTTGGTCAATCTCCCTACTCGGCACGGTCGGTGCCGCGTTGCGCTGGTGAAGTGCTTGCGGTGAAAAGGGGATCGTGACCTCACATGGTGATTGACACTCATGATCATGGCAAGGCGCTCGGGCCGAACTTGGTGTCGGGCCAGGGTTTTCCGGGCAGTCTGCATATCTGCACCTACGACCTGCGCGGGACGATGGTGCGAACGGGGCGGCCGAAACGGTGCCGTCAAACGGGATTGGTCACGCACACGCATCACCTGCTCGCTGGGCTGGCCCGCGCGCACCCGGATCTGCGGTTGGCTGTCACGCAGACCGGCGCATCGGATGTGGTGCGGGAGCGGGTACGGACTCTGGAGGGGCAAACGGTGCTGTGGCAGGGCATCCGGACCGGATTCCCGGAGTTGCTGCACGAGGACGGGTCGAAGCATCCGGACCGGGTGCGGCGCTACTACGAAACCCTGATCGACGAGCCGGGCAACCCGCTGTACCGGTCGTTGGCGGCGCAGTACGCCGCCGCGATCCGGCACGCCGGGACGCCGGATCTGTTGGCGCAGAACACCAATCCACTGGTGGGCATCCTCAAGGCCGCCGAGTTCGACCTGCTCGACGACTTCGGGCCGGTGCACGTGACCGGCGTAGTCCACGACACCACGGACATGGCGCGCCGCTTCACCTACGTGCGGCGCCGGCTCGCGGACCCCCGGCGGGTCACGATCACGCTCATCGCCGTGTCCGACGCTGTCCGCCGGCATCTGGTCCAGCACGCCGGGATGCCACCGGACCGCGTGCGGACCGTGCGCAACGGGATCGACGACCACACGTTCGACCAGCGAGTTGACCATGCGCACCGCACGGGGGTGTTCGAGCGGGTCCGGGCGCGCAACGGCCTGCCGACCACCGGGCGCATGTTGCTCACCTCGGCCCGGCGGGTGGCCTGGAAGGGCCATCTGGACGTGCTGCACGCCGTCCGGCTGCTGATCTCCGGCGGTCACACGGACTTCTACCTCGCGATGAACGGTGCTGGTCTGGTGGACTCCCGGGAGCCGGACTACGAGCGGCACCTGGCCAAGACCATCACCGAGCTGGGACTGGCCGGAACGGTCTTCTTACTCGATGAACTCTCCGACGCCGGGCTGGCGGCCTGCTATGGGCACGCGGACATGGCGGTGCACCCTTCTCGGCTGCCCGAACCGTTCGGCTACGCCAACCTCGAAGCGATGCTGGCCGGTGCGCCGGTGATCGCCACCGCGCACGGCGGACCGCTGGAGTACATCACCCCGGACGAGTCCGGGCTGCTGGTGCCACCCAGCGACCCGGCGGCACTGGCCGAGGCGATCGACCGGTTGTTGACCGACCCCACGCTGCATGCCCGCTTGGCGGCCGGCGGGCAGGCCAGCGCCCGCCGGTTCGGCCTGGACGCCATGATCAGCGGCTACGAGGCCGCCATCACCGCCCACCGCCACGGGTTACGGCCATGACCGCGACGCCGGCCCGAGGCACCGGGTTTGTCAAAATCGGGGAGGGTGTGCACTCGGAAGTCTTCCACCGGCTCGGCAGCCGGTTCGTCGTGCAGGTGTTCAAGCCGGACTGCCCGGAACTCACCGTGGACAAGCTCCACCACGAGTACGCCTATCTCCGCACGATCTACGCCGAGCTGCCCCGGCTGATCCCTAGGCAACGGCTCGTGCAGCCTCGCCCCGGCGCCCCCTTGCAGGCGTGCGCATTGGTCAAGGACTACATCCCGCACCGAGCCGACTTCGCGCTCCACCGGGTGGACCCGGCTCGGCTGGCGCCGGGCACGCGCGAGCAGATCGCCCGGTTCCTGCACATCACCCGGCGCCTGCTCGCTACCACCGCCCCGCGGCACGCCACCGGGACCGA
The DNA here is from genome assembly GCF_009379765.1 of Actinophytocola sp. Classification (GTDB taxonomy): domain Bacteria; phylum Actinomycetota; class Actinomycetes; order Mycobacteriales; family Pseudonocardiaceae; genus Actinophytocola. The sequence goes on from NZ_WHTD01000213.1 coordinate 10,281, forward strand.
GGCGCCGATGCTGCCCGACATCATCGATCCCGACTGCACCAACCTCGTGGTCAACGTCCGGTCCGGTGATCTGGCCCTGATCGACACCAACCGGCTGATCAGCACCCGCAAACTGGCCCGGCTCGCCGCAGCCGGACAACACCTGGACCCCGCGCAGCACCGCATCCACGGGCTCCTCCTGCGGCGGCTGATGTTCCTGGAGGCGAAGTACCTCGGCCGCACTCGCGCCGCCCTGCGGCACGATCCCGTGTACGCCCGGTACGTCGGCGCGGCCGGATTCGAGGTGTTGTGTGTCGCAAGCGCCGAAGCCGGCGAACCCATCCCGTGACCCCGGCCGCCCGTCGAGGGGCTACAGGCGGCAGGTGCGGATGTCCGTGGCCAGCACCGCCTTAGCGCCCAGCTCGGCCAGCTCGTCCATGATCTGGTTGACCTGCTTACGCGGGACCATCGCCCGCACCGCCACCCAGTCCGGGGAGATCAGCGGGGCCACGGTGGGAGACTCCAGACCTGGCGTGATCTTCACCGCCTGCTCCAGCAACGTCTTGGGGCAGTCGTAGTCCACCATCAGGTACTGCCGGGCCAGCACCACCCCGCGCAACCGGCCCACCAGCACGTCCACCGCCTGTTCGCTGGCCGGGACGAGCGTGCCATGCGCGCCGCGCACCAGCACCGCCTCCGACCGCATGATCGGTTCCCCGATCGTGTGCAATCCAGCGGCGAACAGCGAGGCGCCGGTCTCCACCACATCGGCAATGGCATCAGCCAATCCCAGCTCCACGGCGGTCTCGACCGCCCCGTCCAGCTCGACGACCTCCACCTCAATCCCCGCATCCGCCGCCGCCGTGCCGACCAGCGCGCCGAACGAGGTGGCAATCCGCTTGCCGTCCAGATCGGACACCGACGCCGCGACCCCGAGCGGTGCGGCGAAGTAGAAGTTCGACACCCCGAAGCCCAACGCGAGTAGTTCGGTGGTCCGGTCCACGGTGCCGGCCGCCGCCAAGAGGTCCCGGCCGGTGATCCCCACGTCCAGCACACCGGTCCCCACGCTGCGCGCGATGTCGGTCGGTCGCAGGAACACAAACTGCACGTCGTTGGCCGGGTCGGCGGCAAACAGCGACTTGTGCTCGCGATGCACCTGATACCCCGCCGCGCTCAGCAGCTCAACAGCAGGGCCGTGCAACGACCCCTTGTTCGGCACCGCGACCCGAAGCATGAAAGATTCCCTTACACCCGAACCAACTGCGACCACCGGAACCCTACCGACGCCATCACGCGGCCGGGCCGATGGACCCACTGGCTACCACGAGCGCATTCAGGCGCGGCTCATCGCCGACCGATGCTCAGCGTTACCGCGCGTGACGACGATCAGCCGATAGGCAACGGGTAGACGGACTTGCCACTATGACAACGAGCCCCCGGGCAAACACACCTTGTCCGGGGGCTCGACTCGTTGCTGGGTGCTAGTGGTCCAGGTGTCCGGCCTTGATCGCGGCCAGCATCCGGGGCAGGTCGGCGCGCAAGATCGGCCCTGTGGCGTTCTTGCTGTCGCGCACTGCGCCAGTTTCGATCAGGGCGACCTCCACGCAGTTGGACTGTGACCCCGACCGAGACGACTTACGCCAGGCGACCTCCACGCAGTTGGACTGTGACTCCGACCGAGACGACTTGCGCCAGCGCGGCGCTGCTAGATCCATGTTTTACACCTCCATCCCGTCTCGGATGTCGACGATACGGCGCAGGGACAGTGTCTCACTCAGCGCCACCTCGCTGAGCCGCGTCACCCGACGGAAGTACGGCGCCACGTACTCCTCGTCATCCTGGAACGCGCCCGAACGGGCCATCTCGACGTGCACCACGGTCGTGGGCGGCACCTTCAAGGTCATGAACGCCTCCAGGCGGCCGAGACGCGGCATGTTGCGCGTCGGTACCACGCGGATCGTGATGTTGGGCCGGTTCGCGGCGCTTACCAGCGCTGAGAGTTGATCTTGATGGATCACATCGTTGCCGATCAGGGCGGGTTCGCCGATCAGGGCCACGTATTGCAGGTCATCCCTGGTCAGCCGGTGCTGGCGGCGCAGCCGAGCCGTCCACCGGGCTTCGACCTCGGTCGGCGAGATTCCGTCGTCGAGCATGAACGACCGGGCGTAGTCCTCGGTCTGGAGCAACCCGGGAACGAGCAGCGGCGCCCAGTCGGTGATCCGGACTGCCCGGCTCTCGTAATCGGCGAGCGTTGACGACTCCTGGGTCATGCCCGGCATGTTCAGCTCCCACCAGCCGGGATCGTGGAGCGTGCGGGCCATCGCGAGTAGTTGATCTTTCTTGGGACCGGTCACGCCATAGCGTCCACATAGGCCAGAGACCTCATCGGGAGTGATGTTGCGCTGGCCGTTCTCCAGCCGTGAGATCCCTTGTTTGGACAGGCCGATCGCTTTGGCGGCCTGTTCCTGGGTGACCTTGGCGCGCTCGCGCAGGGTGCGCAGCTCCGCGCCGAGACCTTTGGCTTTCGGACCTGGAGTCTTCCGCGGCATCAGTGATCCATCCGGTAGTCGACTACTCGCGGGTTGTAACGTACCCGGTAACGTGGCATCGTTACCGGGTACGAGTTGTATTGACCTGGGAATCATCGCACGGGGTTCCCAGACCACTTGCGGGAGGTGTGGCGGACATGTGGGGTCCGGTCCTCCTGGGGGCCGTCGCGATTGCGGCGCTGTTCGGCGTGTTTCGGCTGTCCTGGGGCGACTGGTCGGGACCACGGCCATGACCACCTGGACGTATCTCGTCGTCGTGATGCTGTGGACGGCTGCCGCCCTGATCGCCTACTTCACGGCGAAAGCGCGCCGGCCATGAGCGGGCTCACCCTGGCGTTGATGGCTGGCGGCCTGTTCGTCCTGGCGGCCGGGTGGATCTTCGTGACCAGGCGTTCCGGCCAGCCCGGCACGCCCTCCGAGCCGATCGTGGAGTGGCGCCGACCGCTCAACCACCGGATCGCCCACGCCTTCCGGGCAGCCGAGCTGCGCGCCGAACTGCCCGACGTGCAGGCGCTGGCGTTCTGTGGCCGGTGGCCGGTGGGCACGCTGGTGCCGGTGGCCGAGCTGGTGAGTGACGACGACGCGCCGAGGTGCGCGGCCTGC
>NZ_WHTD01000238.1 GCF_009379765.1 Actinophytocola sp.
AAGGTCACCGCGAACACCGTCATCGCGGGCAGGGCGACCCCGACCGTCGCCCCGACCACCAGCGCCGCCGCGGGCCACACCCGGTCCTCGCGCGGCGGGAACAGCGTCGCCCACGCGCAGCCGGCCGCGAACCACCACCGCTGCGCGCGGCCCGGCACCGCGTCGAGCTCGGCGCTCATCGCCGCGCCCCACTCGCGGCGATGCTCGGCCTGGAACGCGGTGACCGTGGCGAGCAACCGGTCCGGTCCGTCCGCGGTGGACGTCCTGGTCGGCGTGTCCCGGATCAGCAGCCGGGCCGCGAACACCCCCGGCGTGGTCATCGCGGCCCACCAGACCAGCATCACGGTCGCCTCAACGAACGTGCCGGGCTTGCTGCTGACGACCGCGACCAGCCAGACCGCGCTGAACGCCGCGGCCGCGACCACCGACAGGGCCCACTCACCCGCGCGCGTCATGTCCTCTCCAGCCGCCCGCGCACCCGTTCGGGCGCGCGGGAGGTCGCCGTCCCGAGGTCGGCGGCCAGGGTTCGGCTGGGACCGGTGAGCCGGTAGAGGTGCCGCGGCGGCCGGCCCGTGGGCGGGGCGCTCTCCCACGAGGTCTCGAGCAGCCCACGGTCCGCCAGACGCATGAGGATCGGGTACATCGAGCCGGCCTTGAGCCCGAGCTGCTGGCCCAGCTCGTAGCCGTACCGCCAGGTGGCGGGGTCCTCGGCCAGAGCCTCGAGCACCGCCACGGTCTGCGCCGACGGCTGTCTGGAGCGGGTCACGCGGATAACTCTGTATAGACAGAGTTATCCGGGCAATCACTCGGTGACGCCCGGGTCGCCGAGCGCGAGCTTGCCCGCGAAGTACAGCGTGGCCTCCGGGGTGAACGGGTGGTACGTGCCCGCCCGCACGTCGCGGTAGGCGCGTTCCAGCGGGTAGCGGCGGTAGAACGACCGCCCGCCGAGCACCTCCATCGCGACGTCGACGACCTCGATCGCGGAGGTGACCAGCTGGCGCTTGGCGAGCATCACCGTGTTCGCCGCCGCAGGGTTCGCCGGGTAGTCATCGCCCAGCTCGTCGATCGCGCCAAGCAGCGCCCACCACGAGCAACGAAGCTTCGCGTCCATGAGGCCGACCTGCCGGTGCACGCTGGGGAGCCTGGAGATCGGCACCGGGCCGCCGGAGACCGCGGCCACCGCCGCGTCCCGGGCGCCGGCCGCGATCCCGTGGTAGGTCGCTCCGACGACCGGCGCGAAGTGCACCACCGCGGCCATCAGCGGGCCGCCGAACTCGCCGTACGGTCGCCGACCGGTGATCTTGCCGGCCGGCACGAGGACGTCCTCCAGCACCACGTCGTGGCTGGCCGTGCCGCGCATGCCGAGCGTGTCCCAGGTCTCGACCACCCGGACCCCGGGCGCGGACAGCGGCACGCTGAAGTGCAGCACCTCGGCGTCCACACCCGGCTCGCCCAGCACCGCGCAGGTGGCGATCACCGTCGCGCCGGGGGACTGGCTGCAGAACGCCTTGCGCCCGCTGACCACGAACCCCTCGGTCGTGGGCACGGCGGTGGTCGTGGGCCACAGCCAGTCCGAACCGCCGCTGGTCGCGATCACGAGGCCCTCGTCGGCGATCCGGCGCAGCACCGCTTCCGCATCGGGTGCCCCGGTCCGGCGGCGGTAGACCTGCATCAGCGCCAGGTACTGGTGCATCGCCACGGCCAGCGCGGTCGCGCCGTCGTGACGGGCCAGCTCGGCCTGCGCGAAGCAGACCTGGCGAATCGTGGCGCCCAGCCCGCCGAGCTCCTCGGGTACGGCCAGGGCCAGGTAGCCGTGTTCACGCATCGCCGCGTAGGCCTCGGTCACGAACGTCGCGTCGCGGTCGTGCTCGGCCGCGTGCTCGGCGGCCACCGCGCCGATGCGGGCGGCCAGGCCGACGAACCGGTCGTCGGCCAACTCAGGCTTGGTTCTCTCGATCGTCGTCATGGCTCGACGCTAGAAACTCGGGAACCGGACAGGTAGTACAGAAACTGAACCCCGCGGGCGTAACGGACCCCGAGTGGCCGCGACCTCCAGACATGAGGACCTACGCCCAGTACTGCCCGATGGTGCGGGCCGTGGAGGTGCTCGGCGACCGGTGGACGCTGCTGATCGTGCGGGACATGCTCATCGGCGCGACCAGGTTCAACGAGATCTCCCGCGGCCTGCCCGGCCTGTCGCGGGCACTGCTGTCCCGGCGGTTGCGCCAGCTCGCCAACGCCGGCCTGGTGGAGCGCACCGAGGACGGCTACGCGCTGACCCGCGCCGGCAAGGACCTGCGCCCGCTCGTGTTCGGCCTCGCCGACTGGGGTGCGCGCTACGCGTTCGGCGAGCCGCGGCCCGAGGAGCTCGACCCGGAGCTGCTGATGTGGTGGATGCACGGCCGGGTCGACAGCAGCGGGATCGCCAAGCGCGCGGTGATCCAGGTCGAGATCGCCGACCGGCGGCGCACGTACTGGCTGGTGCTCGAGCCCGGCGACGCGTCGGTCTGCCACACCGACCCGGGCTTCGACATCGACGCCGTGCTGTCGGCGGACCTGGCGACGCTGTACCGGATGTGGCTCGGCGAGCTCGAGCTGCTCGACGCGGTCCGCGCCGGCACCATCGAGCTGACCGGTGCGCGCTGGGTGGTGCGCGGGCTGCCCGGCTGGATGCGGGCGAGCCCCGTCGCCGACACCGTGCGGGCCGCCCGGCGGGGCTGACGGCGGCCCCACGTCCACTGTGGCACCTTTGTACCGTGCGGATTCTGATCGTCGAGGACGAGGAACCCCTGGCCGACGCGGTCGCCAGGGGGTTGCGACGCGAGGGCATGGCGGTGGACATCGCGCTGGACGGCGACGAGGGCCACGAGAAGGCCACCGTCACGCGTTACGACGTGGTCGTGCTCGACCGCGACCTGCCGGGCATGTCCGGCGACGAGCTGTGCCGGGAGATCGTCGCGTCCGGGGCGCTCACCCGGGTGATCATGCTGACCGCCAGCGGATCGGTCGCCGACCGGGTCGAGGGCCTGTCCCTCGGCGCCGACGACTACCTCGCCAAGCCGTTCGCGTTCGACGAGCTGGTCGCGCGGGTCCGGGCGCTGGCCCGGCGGTCGACGCCGGTCACGCCGCCGGTGCTGCGCGCGGGCGACCTGGAGCTCGACCCGGCGCGCCGGACGGTCACCCGGTCGGGCCTGCCGGTCGAGCTGACCCGCAAGGAGTTCGGCGTGCTGGAGGTGCTGCTCGCCGCGGCCGGCTCGGTGGTGAGCAGCGAGGAGCTGCTGGAGCGCGTCTGGGACGAGCACGCCGACCCGTTCACCACGACGGTGCGGGTCACGGTGATGACGTTGCGCAAGAAGCTGGGAGAGCCCGGGATCATCGACACCGTCGTGGGGTCGGGGTACCGGGTGCCGACCTCCGCCGCGGATACCCCGGGGTGAGCGACGCGCGGCGCGGTCCCGGTCTGCGGGGCCGGATCACGCTGCTCGCCACCGCGCTGGTCGCCGTGGTCGCCGCGCTGCTGCTGTGGCTCGGCTGGATGCTGGTGGACACCGCGGTCACCGCGCCCACGCTGCCGGCCGGCACGACGATCGTGGTCGACGGCGTGCGGGTCAGGGCGGACCAGCTGGCCGAGGTGCTGCGCGACAACGCCCGCTCGCGCGTGCTGGTCGCCGGCTCGATCGCGTTCGTGTGCGTCCTCCTGGCCACCGCGCTGCTGGCGTGGACGTTCACCGGCCGGGTGCTCAAGCCGATCCGCGACGTCACCGGCACCGCGCGGCGGCTGTCCGCGGAGTCGCTGGGCGAGCGGATCTCCATCCGGGGCCCCCGCGACGAGGTGGCCGAGCTGGCCGACACGTTCGACGCGATGCTCGACCGGCTGCAGGCGACGTTCAGCGCGCAGCGCCAGTTCGTGGCCAACGCCTCGCACGAGCTGCGCACCCCGCTGTCGGTGATCCGCACCGAGCTGGACGTCACCCTCGCCGACCCGAACGCCGACGCGGACGAGCTGCGCCGCATGGCCGGCGTCGTGCGCAACGCGACGCTGCGGGCCGGCCACCTCGTCGAGGCGCTGCTGCTCCTCGCGCGCACGGACGGGCTGGGTCTCGGCGTGCTCGACCGGGTCGACCTGGCCCAGGTGGTCGAGGCGGCGTGGCGCCCCATCCGCGCCGACGCCGCCGACCGCCGGCTGAGGCCGGTGTTCCACCCGCTGCCCACATCGGCCGTCGGCGACCCGGCGCTGCTGGAGCGGGTGGCCGGCAACCTGCTGGAGAACGCCGTCCGGCACAACGTCGAGGGCGGCTGGATCGACGTCCGCACCGGCTGCACCCCCGACTGGGCGACGCTGCGGGTGAGCTCGTCGGGCACGGTGGTGGACCCCGAGCGGGTGGAGGAGCTGTTCGACTCGTTCCGCCGGGGCGGGGTCGACCGCACGGCGCACTCCGGGACCGGCCTGGGCCTGTCGATCGTCCGCGCGGTCGTGCGCGCCCACCACGGGACGGTCGGCGCGGAGGCCGTGCCGGGCGGCGGGTTGACCGTGACCGTGCACCTGCCGGCGGCCGGTCGGTAGGTGTCCCCGATGGTGGCGACCAGCCGGTCCGCGAGGTCGCCGGTCGGGAGCCGGTAGCCATCGCCCGCCCCGGGCTCGGTGGTGAGCGCGGTGAGCAGGACGTCGCGTCCCGCGGGTGCGGTCGCCGGGGCGGCGTAGCCGGCGCAGGCGATGACGTAGCCGACGGCCACGAGCGGGTAGCCGGTCGGCGCGTCGAACACCGCGGTCCGCAGCTGGGTGAGGTCCTCGGCGTCGGCCGCGTTCACCCCAGCCGGCCCTCGATGGTGAGCGGTCCCACGGCACGTGGATCATCGTCGGCGAGCGGCTCGAGCACGCGCCCGAAGCTACCGGGGTGGCCGCTCGGCCGGGGTCAGTTCACTCGGCCGACAGCCAAGCGAGCCGCGAGCGCCATCGCGTCCCGCGGCGCCGCGACCTTCGCGTCGTTGTCGAAGTACGCGTAGGTGTCGACCCCGTCGGCGGCCCAGCCGCGGATCCGTGCCGCCCACTCGTCGAGCGCCTCGTCGGGGTAGCCACTGGCGTACAGCTCGGTGCTGCCGTGCAGCCGGACGTAGGCGAAGCCGGTCGTCACGTGCTCCAGGTACGGCCAGCTCGCCGCCGCGTCCGCGATCACCACGGCGATGTCGTGGTCGCGCAGCAGGTCCAGGAACGCCGGGTCGGTGAAGCTCGGGTGCCGCACCTCCAGCGCGTGCCGCAGCGGGCGGTCCGTGTCGGCGACCGTCCACGCCCGGCCGGCCAGCCGCTCGTCGTGCCGGGTCGCCAGTGCCGCCGCCGCGGCGGTCGTGCGGGGGAGCATCGCGAAGAAGTCCGCGAGCAGCGCGGCGTCGAACGCGAGCGTCGGCGGCAGCTGCCACAGCACCGGCCCGAGCTTGGCGCGCAGGGCGAGCACCCCGGAGGCGAAGAAGTTGGCGAGCGGCCCGTCGACGTCCCGCAGCCGCTTCATGTGCGTGATGAACCGGCCGCCCTTGACCGCGAACACGAAGCCTTCCGGCGTCTGGTCGCGCCACGCCTCGTAGCTCGACGGCCGCTGCAGCGCGTAGAACGAGCCGTTGATCTCCACCGAGTCGACCTGGCCGGACAGGTACTCGAGCTCGCGGCGGTGCGCGAGCTTCGGCGGGTAGAACACCCCGCGCCACGGCGGGTACACCCAGCCCGACGTGCCGATCCGGACCCGGCCGGGCACGGTTCAGCCGGTGCCGTTGAGGGCGGTGGAGAGCTTGTCGACGGTCAGCGCGATCTGCCACTCCCGCGCACCGCCGGCCCGCAGCGCGTCGGCCACGGTGTCGGCCGACAGCCGCGCGGGCGGGCGCCAGCAGGTGCGCCGCACGAGGTCGGGCTGCAGGAGGTTCTCGATCGGCACCCGGTGCTCCTCGGCGATCGTCGCGAGCCCGGCCCGCGCCGCGGACAGCCGCGCGGCGGCCGCCGGGTCGCGGTCGGCCCAGCGGTTGGGCGGCGGCGGGCCGTCGTGCGGCGGGGACGGGTCGGGCAGCTCGCCCTTGGGCAGCTTGGCCGCCTCCCGGACCGCCCGCAGCCAGATGTCCACGATCCGCCGCTGCGACCGGCCGCGGAACACCGGCAGCGCCAGCAGGGCGGCCTCGTCCTCGGGGGACGTGACGGCCGCCTGCACGATCGAGCTGTCCGGCAGCACCCGGCCGGGCGCGATGTCGCGCTGCCGGGCCAGCGTGTCCCGGGCCTCCCACAGCGACCGGACCGCGGCGAGCCCGCGCGGGGTGCGGACGCGGTGGATGCCGGACGTGCGCCGCCACGGCTCGGCGCGCGGCGGCGGTGGCGGGGCGACCCGCAGCGCCTCGAACTCCTCGAGCGCCCACTCGAGCTTGCCCTGGGCGTCGAGCTCGGCCTCGAGCACGTCGCGCAGCGGCACGAGCAGCTCGACGTCGAGCGCGGCGTAGTCCAGCCAGTCCTGCGGCAGCGGCCGGCGCGACCAGTCGGCGGCGCCGTGGCCCTTCTCCAGCCGGTAGCCGAGCAGCAGCTCCACCAGCGTGCCGAGGGCGACCCGCTCGTACCCGGCGAGCCGGCCGGCCAGCTCGGTGTCGAACAGCCGCGCCGGGTGCAGGCCCAGCTCCGCGAGACAGGGGAGGTCCTGGGAGGCCGCGTGCAGCACCCACTCGGTGTCCGCGAGCGAGGCGATGAAGGAGTCGATGCGGTCGTTCAGTGCGACCGGGTCGAGCAGTACCGTGCCGGCGCCGTCGCGGCGCACCTGCACCAGGTATGCCCGTTGGGAGTAGCGGTAGCCGGAGGCTCTCTCGGTATCCACCGCGATCGGTCCCCGGCCAGCGGCCAGAGCGCCCGAGGCCTCCCGCAGCGCCTCGAACGAGGCGACCACGTCCGGTGTGCCGTCCACTGGTTGGGTCAGCAGTACCGGCTCAGGCCGTGCCTCCTCGTCAGTTTCCATCCCCGATTCGCCCACGGCGGATGACCATACGGGACGGGCGTCCTCGACGTGCGCCCAACGAGCGGTTATGCGGTTTCGAACACCGACGGATCGGGGAGCGCATATGCCCCGCGCCCCGATCCGCCGAGTGTCAGATCAGCGAATCACGCCGGCCCGCATGGCCAGCGCGACCATCTGTGCCCGGTCGCCGGTGCCCAACTTCCGGCCGATCCGCGAGAGGTGGCTCTTGACTGTCAAAGCCGACAGGTTGAGCCCCTCACCGATCTCTTTGTTGGACTGCCCGTCCGCGACGAGCTGGAGAACCTCGACCTCGCGAGCGGAAAGCTCGCGTGGGGTGTTGTCCGTGCCAGGGACCCGCGTGCCCGTGGCGAGGATGGGCGCGACGCTCGGGTCGGCGTAGACGCCGCCTTCGAGCACTCGCCTGACCCCGTCGGTCACGACCACCGGCGAGGCCGACTTCAGCAGGTAGGCCTGGGCCCCTGCTTGGAAGGCCGAACGCACGGCGTACGGATCGTCTGACGACGCCAGCACCACGATCCGGGGCCAACCATGGCCACGGAGCTCGGTCACCAGCTCTATACCACTGCCGTCAGGCAACCCGAGGTCAAGTATTGCCAGGTCGCACGGCCCAGTGGCCAACGCCCTCGCCCTCGCCTCGGCCACCGTGGCGGCCTCATGGACGGTGCCCGCACCCATCTGGGTCAACCGGGCAGCTATCGCCTCCCTCAACAGTGGATGGTCATCGACCACCAGCACCGAGAACAACTCTTCCCGCGGATGCGGGACCATGTTCGCCGGCAACACGCCGGCTGGCGTGGTTCGAACGGCCTGACCTAAGCCGACGGCAGCCACGTCACTACCTCCCTGGAGTCGGTCGTGCCCCCCGACCTACACCGGGACCTTCGGCCAAACAGCCGCGCCGCCATTGGACCGAAAGTGGTGTCGACGTCCGCAGCCTAGCCCCCCAAGCGGGTTAGCGGGATGATCAATTCGTTATCTATCCAATCGAGACATCACTCCGGCGTGCGGATGTAACACGATCGGGTGACTCTTCGTTGGTGACGTAACGGATAAGCGCCGGCACACGATGAAACGAGGTCGCGGTAGTGGCGAACGGGTATTTCGAGCGCGCTCGAACGTTGTTGAAGTCCAGCCCTCTCGTCGATGGGCACAACGACCTGCCGTGGGCACTGCGCATGGTGCCTGGTGTCGACACGTCCCGTTCGGACGGTTTCGGCGTCGATCTGACCCAGCCGCAGCCGTCGTTCCACACCGACCTCGGCCGACTCCGCGCCGGTGGCGTCGGGATGCAGTTCTGGTCGGTGTACGTCCCGTGTCGGCTGACCGGTGACTCTGCGGTCACCGCGGTCGTCCAGCAGTGCGAGCTCGTCCACACCCTGGCTGGTAAATATCCGGAGCATTTGCAAATCGTCTCGACGGCCGCCGAAGCCCGCGCGGCGTTCGCCGCGGGCCGGATTGCCTCGATGCTCGGGGCCGAAGGCGGACATTCCATCAACTCCTCCCTGGGAGTGCTGCGCGCGCTGTACCGGCTCGGGGTGCGGTACATGACGCTGACGCACAACGAGAACGTGCCGTGGGCCGACTCGGCCACCGACGAGCCGGCGGTCGGCGGCCTGACCGACTTCGGCCGCGAGGTCGTCGCGGAAATGAACTCACTCGGAATGCTGGTGGACCTGTCGCACGTGGCCGCGACGACGATGCGCGACGCACTCGACGCGAGCCGCGCTCCGGTGATCTTCAGCCATTCCTCGTGCCGGGCCGTCACCGATCACCCGCGCAACGTCCCGGACGACGTGCTGACCCGGCTCGCCGGGAACGGCGGTGTCTGCATGGTGACGTTCGTGCCGTACTTCGTGTCGGACTCCTTGGTCGAGTGGGACAAGGCCATCCAGGACGCGATGACCGCCGCCGGCAAGGACCATCGCGACGTGGCGGAGCGCCACCGGTTCCAGACCGGGTGGTCCGGCCCGCCGCAGCCGCCGGTGGGGATCGCCGAGGTGGTGGCCCACGTGGAACACGCCCGCGAGGTGGCGGGCGTCGACCACATCGGCCTGGGCGGCGACTACGACGGCGTGGGCTTCCTGCCGACCGGCCTGGAGGACGTGAGCGGCTACCCGGCCCTGTTCGCCGCCCTGCTGGAGCGGGGCTGGAGCGAGGAGGACTGCGCCAAGCTCGCGGGCGAGAACGTGCTCCGTGCCCTGGCCGCGGCGGAGGAGGTGGCCGCCGCGAGCTGACCCGCGGCTCGTCAGAGCGGGTCAGCCGGGCTGGGGTAAGGAGCTCTCATCAGGGCGAAGTAGTACTCGGCCTTGCTCGTTCTGTAGAGCTGGTACCAGGCCTCCAACGCCTTCGAGGACACCACGTCCAGCCGGGTCAGCACGTGCCGGGCGAAGTCGAGCGGGGCCGTGCCGGAAGCGGTGATCAGGTCGCCGTCGGTGACCGCCGCCTCGTCCACGTAGTGGTCCGCGCCCCGGTAGCTCGGGCAGAGCTG